>NZ_FPJC01000033.1:0-39633 GCF_900119265.1 Pseudomonas sp. NFACC04-2 | reverse complement strand
AATTGGTGCCCAGAAGAAGACTCGAACTTCCACGACCTTGCGGTCACCAGCACCTGAAGCTGGCGTGTCTACCAATTTCACCATCTGGGCAGTATCGGCAACGTGTGTGCGTCGTCGATGGCGCGCACTATACGGAGCGTGTTTTTAACTGTAAACCCCTGCGGAGAAAAAAACCGCTAAATTTCACGAGCGGTGCTTTCCGGGGGGGCGAAGGCAGGTCAAATGATCCTGGAAACGCTATCGGATGCTTGAAATTTCCCGTTTCATTAAGCCTATGCCAAACTAACCCGCATATAGACAAGGTGAAAACTCTCTAATGGCCGATTGGCAGTCCCTCGATCCCGAGGCCGCTCGTGAAGCGGAAAAATATGAAAACCCTATTCCTAGCCGTGAACTGATCCTGGCGCATCTCGCCGATCGGGGTTCGCCTGCTAGCCGCGAGCAGTTGGTCGAAGAGTTCGGTCTGACCACCGAGGACCAACTCGAAGCCCTGCGCCGCCGTCTGCGCGCCATGGAGCGCGACGCTCAACTGATCTACACCCGGCGCGGCACCTATGCACCGGTGGACAAGCTCGACTTGATCCTGGGCCGCATCGCCGGTCACCGTGACGGCTTCGGTTTCCTGATCCCGGACGACGGCAGCGACGACCTGTTCATGAGCCCGGCGCAAATGCGCCTGGTGTTCGACGGTGACCGGGCCCTGGCCCGCGTATCCGGCCTGGATCGTCGTGGCCGCCGTGAAGGCGTGATCGTCGAAGTGGTGTCCCGTGCGCATGAAAGCATCGTGGGCCGTTACTTCGAAGAGGGCGGTATCGGTTTTGTCGTGCCGGATAACCCGAAGGTTCAGCAGGAAGTGCTGATTACCCCGGGCCGTAATGGCGCCGCCAAGGTGGGGCAGTTCGTCGAGGTGAAGATCACCCATTGGCCAACCGCGCGCTTCCAGCCACAGGGCGATATCGTTGAAGTGGTCGGCAACTACATGGCGCCGGGCATGGAAATCGACGTTGCGCTGCGCACCTACGACATTCCTCACGTCTGGCCCGAGGCTGTGCTCAAGGAAGCCGCCAAGCTCAAGCCGGAAGTCGAAGAGAAAGATAAAGAAAAACGCATCGACCTGCGCCATCTGCCGTTCGTTACCATCGACGGCGAAGATGCCCGCGACTTCGACGATGCGGTCTACTGCGAAGCCAAGCCCGGCAAGCTGCGCCTGTTCTCCGGCGGTTGGAAGTTGTTCGTCGCGATTGCCGACGTGTCCAGCTACGTGAAGATCGGCTCGGCCCTGGATAACGAAGCCCAGGTGCGCGGCAACTCCGTGTATTTCCCTGAGCGCGTGATTCCGATGCTGCCTGAGCAGCTGTCCAACGGACTTTGCTCGCTGAACCCGAAAGTCGACCGTTTGGCCATGGTGTGCGAGATGACCATCTCCAAAACCGGCGAAATGACCGACTACCAGTTCTACGAAGCGGTGATCCACTCCCAGGCGCGCCTGACCTACAACAAGGTCAGCACTATCCTGGAAACGCCGAAGACCAGTGAAGCCAAGGCACTGCGTACCGAATACGCTGGCGTGGTGCCGCACCTCAAGCAGTTGTACTCGCTGTACAAGGTGTTGCTGGGCGCCCGACACGTGCGTGGCGCGATCGATTTCGAGACTCAGGAAACCCGGATTGTCTTCGGTTCCGAGCGCAAGATCGCCGCGATCACCCCGACAACCCGTAACGATGCGCACAAGCTGATCGAAGAGTGCATGCTGGCGGCCAACGTGGCCACCGCCGAATTCCTCAAGAAGCACGAGATCCCTGCGTTGTACCGCGTGCACGACGGCCCGCCGCCGGAGCGTCTGGAAAAACTGCGCGCCTTCCTCGGCGAGCTCGGCCTGTCCCTGCACAAAGGCAAGGACGGCCCGACGCCGAAGGACTACCAGGCACTGCTGGCCAGCATCAAGGACCGGCCGGATTACCATGTGATCCAGACAGTGATGCTGCGCTCCCTGAGCCAGGCGGTGTACAGCGCTGACAACCAGGGCCACTTTGGTCTGAATTACGAGGCGTACACCCACTTCACGTCGCCGATCCGCCGTTACCCGGACCTGCTCACGCACCGCGCGATTCGCAGCGTGATCCATTCCAAGCAGAACACCCCGCACGTCAAACGCGCCGGTGCCATGACCATTCCGAAGGCACGGATCTATCCGTACGACGAAGCGGCCCTGGAACAGCTGGGCGAGCAGTGCTCCATGAGCGAGCGCCGCGCCGACGAAGCCACTCGCGACGTGGTGAACTGGCTCAAGTGCGAGTTCATGAAAGACCGCGTGGGCGAGTCGTTCCCAGGCGTGATCACTGCAGTAACCGGCTTTGGTTTGTTTGTCGAACTGACCGACATCTACGTCGAGGGCTTGGTGCACGTCACCGCCTTGCCGGGTGATTACTATCACTTCGATCCTGTGCATCACCGCCTGGCGGGCGAGCGTACCGGTCGCAGCTTCCGTCTGGGCGACACCGTGGAAGTGCAGGTCATGCGCGTCGACCTCGATGAGCGCAAGATCGACTTCGGCATGTCTGACAAACCCGCCGAAGCACCGACTGGCCGTAAAAAGCGTGGCGGCGAGACCGCAGCGCCTGCGACCAAAGGTAAGGGTAAGGGGGCTCCTGCAAAAACCGCAGAGCCTGAGCCCGCCAAGGCCGGTCGCCGTTCGTCTGTCAAGGACAAGGCTCCCGAAGCCTACCGCCCCAGCGACGCAGCGGCGAAAAACGCCGAGCTGCGCAAGAGCCGCGAGTTGAAGCAGCAGTTGCTCAACGAAGCCAAAAGTGGTGGTAAAGCGGCGTCTGGGGGAAAGTCCCACGGGGCGGAAAAGCCGTCGAGCAAGCCGAGTAAACACCGTAAAGGCCCGCCAAAAGCGGGGTCGGCCCCCGCGAAAAGCGGCGGGTCGCGCAAACCTAAGGCCAAGTCATGAGTCTGGAAAAAATCTACGGCGTGCACGCCGTAGAAGCACTGCTGCGTCACCACCCCAAACGTGTCAAGCAAGTGTGGTTGGCGGAAGGGCGCAGCGAGCCGCGTGTGCAAGGGCTGGTCGAACTGGCCACTCAGAACAAGGTTGCCATCGGCCAGGCCGAGCGGCGTGAAATGGACGTATGGGTCGAAGGCGTTCACCAGGGTGTGGTTGCGGACGTAAGCCCGAGCCAGGTCTGGGGCGAGGCGATGCTCGACGAACTGCTCGATCGCACCGAAGGCGCCCCTCTGCTGTTGGTGCTGGACGGCGTGACCGATCCGCATAACCTCGGCGCCTGTCTGCGTTCGGCGGATGCCGCCGGTGCGTTGGCGGTGATCGTGCCCAAGGACAAGTCGGCCACCCTGACGCCCGTGGTGCGCAAGGTGGCCTGCGGCGCGGCGGAAGTGATCCCGTTGGTGGCGGTGACCAACCTGGCGCGCACCCTGGAAAAACTCCAGCAGCGCGGCCTGTGGGTGGTCGGCACGGCGGGCGAGGCCGAGGTCAGTATTTATGACCAGGACCTGACGGGCCCGACGATCCTGATCATGGGGGCCGAAGGCAAGGGCATGCGTCGCCTGACCCGCGAGCATTGCGACTACCTGGTCAAGCTGCCGATGGCGGGCAGCGTCAGCAGTCTCAACGTCTCGGTGGCCACCGGCGTGTGCCTGTTCGAGGCGCTGCGCCAGCGTAGTGTCAAGGCTGTCGCCAAAAAGCCCTGATCCAGACGCTTATCAAATGTGGGAGCGAGCTTGCTCGCGATGAGGGTGTCGCAGTGACGCAAAAGTCGACTGGCACGCTGTTATCGCGAGCAAGCTCGCTCCCACAGTGTTTTGCGCAAGGTGGGGATCGGCGGTTGTTCAAATAATCGCCAATTGCCTTGCGCCGCCCTCGGCCCTTCTCTACAATTGCGCCCCTTGCTGTGATGGCAGGCACTTATGTGTCTAGCGTCCACAAGTCCATAAGTGTCATTCACTCCTTGTCTGACCGTTTTTGAGCGGCAGGCTACAACCCGTAAGGAGCATTCATGCGTCATTACGAAATCATCTTTTTGGTCCACCCGGATCAAAGCGAGCAAGTCGGCGGCATGGTTGAGCGTTACACCAAGCTGATCGAAGAAGACGGCGGCAAAATCCACCGTCTGGAAGATTGGGGCCGTCGTCAACTGGCCTACGCAATCAACAATGTTCACAAGGCTCACTACGTGATGCTGAACGTTGAGTGCACTGGCAAGGCCCTGGCCGAGCTGGAAGACAACTTCCGCTACAACGATGCAGTGATCCGTAACCTGGTCATCCGTCGCGAAGAAGCCGTCACCGGCCAATCCGAGATGCTCAAGGCTGAAGAAAACCGCAGTGAGCGCCGTGAGCGTCGCGACCGTCCTGAGCACTCTGACAGCGCCGATGGCGATGACAGCGATAGCGACAGCGACAACAGCGATAACGCTGACGAGTAATCCACGGACCTTTTAAGGAGCCAATCACATGGCACGTTTCTTCCGTCGTCGTAAATTCTGCCGCTTCACCGCTGAAGACGTGAAAGAGATCGATTACAAAGATCTCAACACTCTGAAAGCCTACGTATCCGAGACCGGCAAAATCGTTCCAAGCCGTATCACCGGTACCAAAGCTCGTTATCAGCGTCAGCTGGCCACCGCTATCAAGCGCGCCCGCTTCCTGGCCCTGCTGGCCTACACCGACAGCCACGGCCGCTGAGACCGGGCAGTCGACGAGTAGTAAGGGATTGAATGCATGCGCGCCTTAGCTGACTTCATCATGCGGGGACGTGTGCAGGCCACGTTGGTTGTGGCCGGATCCGCGGCATTGCCGCTGTTGTTCTGGTTGAGTGCCGCCGCTGGGTGCCTTGTGCTCCTGCGGCGCGGTTCGGACGCCTTGAGCGTCCTGGGTATCGGGTTGCTGTCAGCGTTGGTGAGCTGGTACTTCCTGAAGGACCCGACAACACTTTTGGTGTTGCTCGGGGCTGGTGGCCTGGCGTTGGTTTTGCGCGCCGGCCATACCTGGAACCGCGTGCTGCTGTGCAGCGTGGCCGTGGGGTTGTTGTGTGCGGTGAGCCTGGGAACTGTATTCAGTTCCTTCATCGAGTCACTGGCGCAGACGTTCGAACACGTCCTGCCGCTGGCGATGGGTGGGGTCTACGAGACATTCTCGGCAGACCAGAAGGCGTTTCTCACCGCCCTGAGCGCTCCGCTGATGATCATTTCGATAGCGTCTTCGCTGCAGATCTTTAGCGTGCTGTGCCTGATTCTTGGGCGCTATTGGCAGGCGTCGTTGTATAACCCCGGTGGTTTCGGTCGCGAGTTTCGCGCCATCCGATTCCCCAAGAGCGTGGCGCTGTCACTGCTGGCCGTCATGTGTGTTGCTCCGTTCTTCGGGCTGCATGCACTGATCCTGTTGCCGTTGTGCAGTGTTGCGCTGGTCTTCGCCGGCCTGGCCCTGATTCACGGGCTGGTGGCGCAGAAGCGACTGGCCACGTTCTGGCTGGTGGGGATGTACGTGACGTTGTTGCCTTTCATGCACTTGCTCGGTCCGTTGCTCGTGGTCTTGGCCATCGTTGACAGCCTGATTGATTTTCGCGGTCGTATGGCGCCGAAAGACGCCGACAACGCGAACGGTGAAGGTTAAAAGTTAGAGGATTTTCACATGCAACTGATCCTTCTGGAAAAAATCGCCAACCTGGGCAACCTGGGCGACAAAGTAAACGTTAAGGCCGGCTACGGTCGTAACTACCTGCTGCCTTTCGGCAAAGCCACCGCTGCGACCGCTGCCAACCTGGCTGCGTTCGAAGAGCGTCGTGCCGAGCTGGAAAAAGCCGCCGCAGACCGTAAAGCATCGGCTGAAAGCCGTGCTGCCCAACTGGCCGAGCTGGAAGTGACCATCACTGCCACCGCTGGCGACGAAGGCAAGCTGTTCGGTTCTATCGGTACTCACGACATCGCTGACGCACTGACCGCCTCCGGCGTTGAAGTGGCGAAAAGCGAAGTTCGTCTGCCGAACGGCACCATCCGCAACGTAGGCGAATTCGACGTAGCCGTGCACCTGCACGCCGAAGTTGAAGCCACCGTACGCGTTGTCGTGGTAGCAGCCTAAGCAACACCTGTCGGCTGGCACCCTCGGGTGCTTGCCGGTAACATCGGGCACGATCCTGTTTACAGGTCGTGCCCTTTGTCTTTCTGCAATTGCTGAATTTCATAACCAGACGTGGCCATGAACGAAATCACCGCTCCCGAGCAATATGATCTGCAAACCGCTGCCCTGAAGGTGCCTCCGCATTCCATCGAGGCCGAACAGGCCGTGCTCGGTGGCCTGATGCTGGACAACAACGCCTGGGAACGCGTGCTCGATCAAGTCTCCGACGGCGATTTCTACCGGCATGACCACCGCCTGATTTTCCGTGCGATCGCCCGTCTGGCCGATCAGAACATGCCGATCGACGTCGTCACCCTGGCCGAGCAATTGGACAAGGAAGGGCAGACGTCCCAGGTTGGTGGCCTCGGTTACCTGGGTGAACTGGCGAAAAACACGCCGTCGGTCGCCAACATCAAGGCCTATGCGCAGATCGTCCGCGAGCGGGCGACCTTGCGTCAGTTGATCGGCATCAGCACCGAGATCGCCGACAGCGCTTTCAACCCGGAAGGTCGCACCGCCGCCGAGATCCTCGACGAAGCCGAACGGCAGATCTTCCAGATCGCCGAGGCTCGGCCGAAAACCGGCGGCCCGGTGAGCGTCAATGACCTGTTGACCAAGGCCATCGACCGCATCGACACCTTGTTCAACACCGACAACGCCATCACCGGCCTGTCCACCGGTTACACCGATCTCGACGAGAAGACCAGCGGCCTGCAACCGTCCGACCTGATCATCGTCGCCGGCCGTCCGTCCATGGGTAAGACCACCTTTGCGATGAACCTGGTGGAAAACGCCGTGCTGCGCAGCGACAAGGCGGTGCTGGTGTATTCCCTCGAGATGCCAGGCGAATCGCTGATCATGCGTATGCTCTCGTCCCTGGGGCGCATCGACCAGACCAAGGTCCGTTCCGGCCAACTGGAAGACGACGACTGGCCGCGCCTCACCTCGGCGGTCAACCTGCTCAACGACCGCAAACTGTTCATCGACGATACGGCCGGTATCAGCCCCTCGGAAATGCGCGCCCGGACCCGGCGCCTGGTGCGTGAGCACGGTGATATCGCGCTGATCATGATCGACTACCTGCAACTGATGCAGATCCCTGGTTCCAGCGGCGACAATCGGACCAACGAGATTTCCGAAATCTCCCGTTCCCTCAAGGCCCTGGCCAAGGAATTCAACTGCCCGGTGGTAGCACTTTCCCAGTTGAACCGTTCCCTGGAGCAGCGCCCCAACAAGCGCCCGGTGAACTCCGACTTGCGGGAATCCGGAGCGATCGAGCAGGACGCCGACGTCATCATGTTCGTGTACCGCGACGAGGTGTATCACCCCGAGACGGAGCACAAGGGTATCGCCGAAATCATCATCGGCAAGCAGCGTAACGGCCCGATCGGCTTCATCCGCCTGGCGTTTATCGGCAAGTACACGCGCTTCGAGAACCTGGCGCCGGGTAGCTACAATTTCGATGACGACGAATAACCTGTGGGAGCGGGCTTGCTCGCGAAGGCGGTGTATCAGTCGACACTGAGGTTTCTGGCACACCGCCTTCGCGAGCAAGCCCGCTCCCACAGGTGCGTCGCCGATTTCCGACCATAGCCGTCGGAATTGGTCAAAATTTGTGCTATATTACGCGCCCGCGATTTTTCATCCTTTATACCGGTCATCGACATGCAAGCAGCCAAGCCGTTATTTGACTATCCCAAGTACTGGGCCGAATGTTTCGGCCCGGCGCCGTTCCTGCCCATGAGCAGGGAGGAGATGGATCAGCTCGGCTGGGATTCGTGCGACATCATCATCGTGACCGGTGATGCCTATGTCGATCACCCGTCGTTCGGCATGGCGATCATTGGCCGTCTGCTGGAAGCCCAGGGCTTTCGCGTGGGGATCATTGCCCAGCCGAACTGGCAGTCCAAAGACGACTTCATGAAGCTTGGCGAGCCCAACCTGTTTTTCGGTGTCGCGGCCGGCAACATGGACTCGATGATCAACCGCTACACCGCCGACAAGAAAATCCGCTCCGATGACGCCTATACCCCGGGTGGCCTGGCGGGCAAGCGGCCGGATCGTGCGAGCCTGGTCTACAGCCAGCGCTGCAAGGAAGCCTACAAGCATGTGCCGATCGTGCTCGGTGGTATCGAAGCGTCGCTGCGCCGCATCGCCCATTACGATTACTGGCAGGACCGGGTGCGCAACTCGATCCTGATCGACGCCTGTGCCGACATCCTGCTCTACGGCAACGCCGAACGGGCGATTGTCGAAGTCGCCCAGCGCCTGTCCTATGGCCACAAGATCGAAGACATCACCGACGTTCGCGGCACCGCATTCATTCGTCGTGATACGCCGCAAGGCTGGTACGAAGTCGACTCCACGCGCATCGACCGCCCGGGCAAGATCGACAAGATCATCAACCCGTACGTGAACACCCAGGACACTCAAGCCTGCGCCATCGAACAAGAGAAGGGGGCGACTTTTTCAAGTGCGGAAGACCCGAGCGAAGCCAAGGTCGTGCAGATCCTGGCGAGCCCGAAAATGACCCGGGACAAGACCGTGATTCGCCTGCCGTCGGTGGAAAAGGTCCGTGGCGACGCGGTGCTCTACGCCCACGCCAACCGCGTGTTGCACCTGGAAACCAACCCGGGCAACGCCCGCGCCCTGGTGCAGAAACACGGCGAAGTCGACGTCTGGTTCAACCCGCCGCCCATTCCGATGACAACCGAAGAAATGGACTACGTGTTTGGCATGCCTTACGCACGTGTTCCCCATCCGGCGTACGGCAAGGAGAAGATCCCGGCCTACGAGATGATCCGTTTTTCGGTGAACATCATGCGTGGCTGCTTTGGTGGTTGCACCTTCTGCTCGATCACCGAGCATGAAGGCCGGATCATCCAGAACCGCTCCGAAGAGTCGATCATTCGCGAAATCGAAGAGATCCGCGACAAGGTCCCGGGCTTCACCGGGGTCATTTCCGACCTCGGCGGCCCGACCGCGAACATGTATCGCATCGCCTGCAAGAGCCCGGAAATCGAATCCGCATGCCGCAAGCCGTCCTGCGTGTTTCCTGGCATCTGCCCGAACCTGAACACCGACCACTCTTCGCTGATCCAGCTGTACCGCAGTGCCCGGGCCTTGCCAGGGGTGAAGAAGATTTTGATTGCCTCCGGCCTGCGTTACGACCTGGCGGTCGAGTCGCCGGAATACGTCAAGGAGCTGGTGACCCACCACGTTGGCGGTTACCTGAAGATCGCTCCGGAGCACACCGAGGAAGGCCCGCTCAACCAGATGATGAAGCCGGGCATCGGCAGCTATGACAAATTCAAGCGGATGTTCGAGAAGTACACCAAGGAAGCCGGGAAAGAGCAGTACCTGATTCCCTACTTCATCGCTGCCCACCCGGGCACCACCGACGAAGACATGATGAACCTGGCGCTGTGGCTCAAGGGCAACGGTTTCCGCGCCGACCAGGTGCAGGCGTTCTATCCGTCGCCAATGGCCACGGCCACCGCCATGTACCACTCGGGCAAGAACCCGCTGCGCAAGGTCACCTACAAGAGCGATGCGGTGACCATCGTCAAGAGCGAGGAGCAACGCCGCTTGCACAAGGCCTTCCTGCGGTATCACGACCCCAAGGGCTGGCCAATGCTGCGTGAAGCGTTGACCCGCATGGGCCGCGCCGACCTGATCGGGCCGGGCAAGCACCAATTGATCCCGCTGCACCAGCCGGCCACCGACAGCTACCAGAGCGCCCGTCGCAAGAATTCGACGCCAGCCGGCAGCCACAAGGTGGGCAAGGAAACCACCAAGATCCTGACCCAGCACACCGGCCTGCCGCCGCGGGCCAGCGATGGTGGCAACCCGTGGGACAAGCGCGAGCAGGCCAAGGCCGCGGCGTTCGCCCGCAACCAGCAGGCCGCCAAGGAGCGCAAGGATGCGGCCAAGGGCAAGGGGCCGAAGCCGGCACGCAAGCCTGTGGTGCCGCGCTAACGGGTCAATCTACGATGTAAGACGCCAGCCTCAGTGCTGGCGTTTTGCTTTCTAGCGACGGTGCTACCCATTTGCTATCTTGGCCGCCGCCGGTGCCAGCCTAGCCAATGCAATAAAACCGAGCGCAGCTCTTGTGGCGAGGGAGCTTGCTCCCGCTCGGCGGCGAAGCCGTCGTAAACCGGCCGGCACGGTCTGCCTGGAGCATGGCATGGGATTGTTTGGGGCCGCTTCGCAGCCCAGCGGGAGCAAGCTCCCTCGCCACAGTATTGTGTGTGGATAAAGACTCACTTCCGATTCTCAAGGACGATTCATATGAGCAGCGCTACAACAGGCATCGGCATGGACCTGAGCTTCTCCCAGTTCATGGCTCGCAAACGCATCGAAAGCCAGATCAACCTGCCGCGCCTCTTTGCTGCCATTGACGCCGATCCTGGCATTGCCGGGGCGGGCGTGGTGTATGTCGATTCCGAATACAACGTCGTAACCCTGCGCGAGTTCAAGCCGATTTGCAGCATCGCGCCCAAGCGCATCATTTTGCGCGAGGCGAAAAAATACATCGCGCCGCAGCAGTTCATCGATCAGGTCAAAAGCAGCCCCCGCGAGTCCAAGCTCGGGCTTGAAGCAACCAATGCCGGCTTGTCCTGTGTCGCCGCGGTGATCGGTTGGGTGGTGGTGTTCAGTGGCAGCGTCGCGGTGCCCTTTACGGCGGGGGCAAGTGCCTTTGTCGTTGCCCTGGGTGCCGCTGCCGCGACGGCCAGTACCGCGCAATGCGTCATTGGCGGGATGCGGGTGGCCAATGAGCTGACCAATCCGACCGGCAACGATGAGATGAACGACGCTGATTGGTACAACATCGTGTCGCCGATCCTTGACGGGGTTTCCCTGGTGGGGGTCGGTGGCTCGGCCCTGACGACTGTCCGGCTGCTCAAGGCCAACAAGGCGGCCGCCACCGGAAAGAGTTGGTATCAGTTGCTCAAGGGGCTGAATCGGCAAGAGCGCAGCAAACTGACCAAGGAGCTGTTGACGCTGAGGGACCCGAGCCTGACCGCGAAGCTGCTCAAGCTGCAGCAACGTGCGGGAGCCTTGCCCAAACGGTATTCGTCTGCCGAGATCAGGCACGCGACGCTGACGCAGATAAAGGACTCCCTCGGAGGCGCGCTGGGGGTCATTGGCAGTTATACCGGCGATGGCGCCGTGAAGACGGTTGCCGTCGGCCTGTACGAGGAGTTCACGGAATGATCGGGGGCGGATCGCTGAAGCCATTCCTCGCCCGTTATTTTCCGGTGTTCATGGGGACGATCCTGCTGGGCTGCTTTTCCGGGTCCACGCTGCTTGTGTTGGCCGGGGCCACTTATTGGCGAGCCCTGGAGCCGTCAGCCAGGACCGACTATGTCGGGCTCGGCACGTTGGCCCTGGTGCTCGTCCTGGTCCTGGGCAACCTCTTGATCGCTCGCGGGCGCGCCTGGGCGGTCTGGTGGGTGGCGGGGTATTTCCTGGCCTGTCTGGCGGCGGTGCTGCCGACGTTCGCTTATGGACCGCATCAGGGCGTGTACCTGTTCGCTGTGTTGTTGCCGCTGCTGGGGCTGTTACTGCTCAACAGCAAGCGTCATCGGGAAATGCGCAGCAAACTCGTCGACATCCGCCACCAACGCGCGATGATCATCCGGGCCGCCAAGGCCTCGCGTCCGCGTCGTTGAGTCGATTCGCGCCGCATTTATGTGCACTCCTTTACAGATGAATACGGGCATCGCGCGTTTTTAGTGCTCTACTGCCTTGAGTAGACAAAGAAAGTGTCCGGCCTGCCTGCATGGCATAAGTCTTGCGCCGCTTTCGATACCGCCCAGGCTCGCAGGAGGCACGTCGTGTCGATCCATGTCGCATTGCATCACGTCACGCATTATCGCTACGACCGCGCCGTCGAACTCGGCCCGCAGATCGTTCGCCTGCGCCCGGCAGCCCACAGCCGTACGCGGATTCTGTCCTATGCGCTGAAGGTTTCGCCCGAGCAGCATTTCATCAACTGGCAGCAAGACCCCCAGGGCAATTACCTGGCGCGGCTGGTATTTCCCGAGAAAACCCGGGAGCTGCGGATCGAAGTCGATCTGCTGGCGGAAATGGCGGTGTTCAATCCGTTCGACTTCTTTCTTGAGCCCTATGCCGAGAAAATTCCGTTTGCCTACGCGGCTGACGAACGCAAGGAGCTGGCGCCTTACCTGGAAACCCTGCCGCTGACGCCAAGGTTCCAGGCCTACCTGGACGGCATCGACCGCACGCCGTTGCCGGCGGTGGATTTCCTGGTGGCGCTCAACCAGCGCCTGAGCGAAGACATCAACTACCTGATCCGCATGGAACCCGGCGTCCAGACCCCGGAGCATACCCTTGAGCACGCGTCCGGCTCATGCCGCGACTCGGCCTGGTTGTTGGTGCAGCTGTTGCGCAACCTTGGGTTGGCCGCGCGGTTTGTGTCCGGTTACCTGATCCAGTTGACCGCCGACGTGAAGAGCCTCGATGGCCCGTCCGGCACCGACGTCGACTTCACCGACTTGCATGCCTGGTGCGAGGTCTACCTGCCCGGTGCCGGCTGGATCGGCCTGGATGCGACGTCCGGGCTGTTCGCCGGTGAAGGCCACATCCCGTTGGCCTGTAGTCCCGATCCGTCCTCGGCGGCACCGATCAGTGGCCTGGTGGAGCCCTGCGAGTGTGAGTTCAGCCACGAAATGTCCGTCGAGCGGGTCTGGGAAGCGCCGCGGGTGACCAAGCCTTACACCGACGCGCAATGGTTGGCGATCCAGTCCCTGGGGCGGCAGATCGATGCCGATCTGCTGGAGGGCGACGTGCGCCTGACCATGGGCGGCGAACCGACTTTTGTCTCCATCGATGACCCGGACGGCGCCGAGTGGAACACCGCGGCGCTCGGGCCGGACAAGCGCCGGCTTTCCGCCGAGCTGTTCCAGCGCATGCGCAATCACTATGCGCCCAAGGGGCTGGTGCATTTCGGCCAGGGCAAGTGGTATCCCGGCGAGCAACTGCCGCGCTGGTCGCTCAACTGCTATTGGCGGCGCGACGGGGTGCCGATCTGGCACAACAGCGCGTTGATCGCCGACGAGCAGGAGGATTACGGCGCCGATGGCGAACTGGCCGGACGCTTCCTGGCGAGCGTCGCCGAGCGTTTGAAGATTCCTGCGCGGTTCGTGTTTCCGGCCTACGAAGACAACTTCTATTACCTCTGGCGCGAAGGGGCGCTGCCTTCGAACGTCACGGCCGAGGACCCGCGCCTGGAGGACGCTTTGGAGCGTGCGCGGTTGCGCAAGGTCTTCAGCCAGGGCCTGGACAAGGTCATCGGCCAGGTCCTGCCGTTGGCTCGCACCGCCAAGGGGGATCAATGGCAAAGCGGGCGCTGGTACCTGCGGGACAACCACTGCCGCCTGGTGCCGGGGGATTCGCCCCTGGGGTATCGTTTGCCGCTGGCGTCCCAGCCTTGGGTAACGGCGGCCGAGTACCCGTTCATCCATCCCACCGACCCGAACCAGGACTTGCCCGAACTGCCCGGCACCGAGCAACTGGCGCGTCACGGCGAGACGGCCGCCGAGCAGGAGCGTGTCCCCGAGATCGACAAGTCCGCTGACTGGCTGACCCGTACCGCCTTCTGTGCCGAGGCCCGCGAAGGCCGGCTCTATCTGTTCATGCCGCCGCTGGAACGGGTCGAGGATTACCTGGAACTGGTCAGCGCTATCGAGGCGACGGCTGAGGAGCTGCGGTGTCCAGTGCTGTTGGAAGGTTACGAGCCGCCGAGCGACCCACGCCTGAGCAATTTCCGCATCACCCCCGACCCCGGTGTGATCGAGGTCAACGTACAACCCTCGGCGACCTGGGATGAGTTGGTCGAGCGCACTGAATTTTTATACGAAGAAGCGCGACAGACCCGCTTGACCACCGAGAAATTCATGATCGATGGCCGGCACACCGGCACGGGCGGCGGCAACCATTTCGTACTCGGTGGCGCGACACCGGCCGACTCACCGTTCCTGCGGCGTCCTGACCTGCTGCGCAGTCTGATCAGTTACTGGCATAACCATCCGTCGTTGTCCTACCTGTTTTCCGGGTTGTTCATCGGCCCGACTTCCCAGGCGCCCCGCGTGGACGAGGCGCGCAATGATGCCTTGTACGAGCTGGAAATCGCTTTCGCGCAAATGCCACAGCCCGGCGAAGAGTGTCCGCCGTGGTTGGTCGATCGCTTGCTGCGCAACCTGTTGATCGACGTGACCGGCAATACGCACCGCGCCGAATTCTGCATCGACAAGCTCTATTCACCGGACGGCGCCACTGGGCGTCTCGGCCTGTTGGAGTTGCGTGCGTTCGAGATGCCGCCCCACGCCCGCATGAGCCTGGCCCAGCAATTACTGTTGCGGGCGCTGGTGGCGCGGTTCTGGCGCGAGCCTTATGCGCCGACGAAACTGGCGCGCTGGGGCACCGAGTTGCATGACCGTTTCCTGCTGCCGCACTTTATCGAGCAGGATTTTGCCGACGTCATCCATGAGCTGAACGCCGCCGGCTACCCGCTGCGGGCCGAATGGTTCGCCGCACACCTGGAGTTCCGCTTCCCCAAGGTGGGCGACTACGCGGTCAGCGGTATCGAGTTGCAATTGCGCCAAGCCCTCGAGCCTTGGCATGTGCTGGGGGAGGAGGGCGCGGTGGGCGGCACCGTGCGTTATGTGGATTCCTCCCTGGAGCGTTTGCAGGTCAAGCTCAGTGGCCTGGCGCCGCAACGCTACCTGCTGACCTGCAATGGCGTGCCGGTGCCGTTGCAACCGACTGGTCGGGTCGGCGAATTTGTCGCTGGGGTGCGTTTCCGAGCGTGGCAACCGGCCAACTGCCTGCAGCCGACCATCCCGGTGCATGCGCCGCTGGTTTTCGACTTGCTCGACACCTGGATGCAACGTTCCGTGGGCGGTTGCCAGTATCACGTGGCCCATCCGGGCGGGCGCAACTATGACAGCCTGCCGGTGAATGCCAACGAGGCCGAGAGCAGGCGCATGGCGCGCTTCTTCCGTCTCGGACATACGCCGGGGAAACTGCCGATACCCAGCCTGGCAGTGGATGACGAGTTTCCACTTACGCTCGACCTGCGACGTTTTCAAGGGGCACCCAAGGTCTAAGTGAACCCCGTGGCGAGGGAGCAAGCTCCCTCGCCACGATGATTGCAGTCCGAAAGCCAGGCCGGATCCAACATAAAACACACCTATCCGGGCGTCATGCGCTTGCGCTAGTCTCACCTTTCATTGCCGTCTGCCGAGCTTTCCATGCCTGACCTGCTTGACCGTTACCCGCTGACGACGGGCACCTATCACGAATTAATGGACGACAGCGGTGCGGTACGTACGCACTGGCAGCGGCTGTTCGACCAGTTGCAGCGCAGCACGCCCGCCCAGTTGCTCCAGCGCCAGGCCCTGCTGGCCCGGCAGATCCAGGAAAACGGCGTGACCTACAACGTCTACGCCGATCCGAAAGGCGCCGACCGGCCGTGGGAACTGGACCTGCTGCCCCATGTGATCGATCCGCAGGAATGGCGGCATCTGTCAGCCGGGATCGCCCAGCGCGCCCGCCTGCTCAACGCGGTGCTGGCCGACCTGTATGGGCCGCAGCGGCTGATCAGCGAAGGGCTGTTGCCGGCGGAGCTGGTGTTCGGGCACAACAATTTCCTCTGGCCCTGCCAGGGCATCGCGCCGCCGGACGGCAGTTTCCTGCATTTGTACGCGGTGGATCTGGCGCGCACGCCCGATGGTCGCTGGTGGGTCACGGCGGATCGGACCCAGGCGCCGTCGGGGGCTGGTTACGCGCTGGAAAACCGCATGATCGTTTCCCGCGCCTTCCCCGACTTGTATCGCGACCTGAAGGTGCGGCACTTGTCCGGGTTTTTCCGCACCTTGCAGGAAACCCTGGCGCGACAGGCACCCAGCGACGGCGAGTCGCCGCTGGTGGTGCTGCTGACGCCGGGGCGGTTCAACGAAAGCTATTTCGAACACCTTTACCTGGCGCGCCAGCTGGGCTATCCGCTGGTGGAGGGCGGCGACCTGACTGTTCGCGATGCTACGGTCTACCTCAAGACCCTCAGCGGCCTTCGCCGGGTCCACGCCATCATGCGCCGGCTCGACGACGATTTCTGCGACCCCTTGGAGCTGCGCACCGATTCGGCCCTCGGTGTGCCGGGGTTGCTGGAAGCCGTGCGCCAGGGCCGGGTGCTGGTGGCCAATGCCTTGGGCAGTGGCGTGCTGGAGTCGCCGGGCCTCCTGGGCTTTCTGCCGAAGATCAACCAGTACCTGTTCGGCGAAGAACTGCTGCTGCCGTCCATCGCCACCTGGTGGTGCGGTGAGCCGCCGGTGTTGGCCCAGGCCTTGGAAAAATTGCCGCAGCTGTTGATCAAGCCGGCGTTTCCTTCCCAGAGCTTCAGCCCGGTATTCGGGCGCGACCTCAGCGAGGCGCAGCGCGGCCAACTGGCGGCGCGCATGCAGGCACGACCTTATGCCTATGTCGCCCAGGAACTGGCGCAACTGTCCCAGGCACCGGTCTGGCAGGCCGAAGATGGGCAAATCCAGCCCCGGGCGATCGGCATGCGCATGTACGCCGTGTCCGGCAGGGATGATTATCGGGTGCTGCCGGGTGGCCTGACCCGGGTAGCCGCCGAGGCCGATGCCGAAGTGGTGTCGATGCAGCGCGGTGGCGCCAGCAAGGACACCTGGGTCTTGGGAGAGCAGGCGCCCGGTGGTGAACAATGGAAGGCCCAGCGCACCGTGGGGGTCCATGACCTGGTTCGACGGGATCCGTACCTGCCTTCGCGGGTGGTGGAAAACCTGTTCTGGTTCGGCCGCTACTGCGAGCGTTGCGATGACAGCGCGCGGTTGTTGCGGATCATGCTGGCGCGTTATGTCGATGGCGACGACCCGCAGGCCCTGCAATCGGCGGTGGCGCTGGGCGAGAGCCTGATGCTGCTGCCCGAAGAGGGCGAACTGCCCGAGCGTTTGCTGGCGGCACTGCTGGGGGACGACTGGTCGTTCAGCCTGCGCTCCAACCTGCAGCGCTTGCAATGGGCCGCCTCGCAGGTGCGCGGCAAGCTGTCCCGGGAGAACTGGCAGGCGCTGGTGGAACTGCAGCGCGAAGCCATGGAGCTGGAAACCGAGGAAGCGGACTTCGGCGAGTTGCTGGATTTCCTCAATCGGCTGGTGATGTCCCTCGCGGCGTTGTCCGGATTCGCCCTGGACGACATGACCCGCGACGAAGGCTGGCGCTTCCTGATGATCGGTCGGCGCCTGGAGCGCCTGCAGTTTCTCAGCAGCAGCCTGGCGGCGTTCCTGCGCAGCGATGCGGTGTTCGATCAGGCCGGGCTGGAGTGGTTGCTGGAACTGGGCAACAGCAGCATCACCTACCGCTCGCGTTATTTGGCGGTGGCCCAGTTGATCCCGGTGCTGGACTTGCTGCTGCTGGACGAACAGAACCCTCACGCGGTGCTCTTCCAGTTGAAGCTGGTGACCCGCACGCTCAAGCGCTTGAACGATGATTTTGCCGCCCCCAGGGAAACCGCCTTGCCGGACCTGGTCGCACGCCTGTCACGCTTTGACCTGCGTTGCCTGGAAAACCCATTGTTCGGTGAAGCCAGCCTGCGCGCCGCACTCGATGGGCTGGCCGACCTGTTGCAGGAAATGGCCGATGCCAGCGGCCAGGTGTCCGATCGCCTGGCCTTGCGTCATTTCGCCCACGTCGATGACGTCAGCCAACGCACGGTGTCCGTCTGATGAACGCTCGTTACCAGATCCTCCACGACACTCATTACCACTACGACAGCCCGGTGTCCCTGGCCCAGCAGCTCGCTCATCTGTGGCCACGGGCCTGTGGCTGGCAGCGTTGCACCGAACAGCAACTGTTGATCAGCCCGGAACCGACGACCCGGCGCGATGAGCAGGATGTGTTCGGCAACCCGCTGACCCGACTGGCCTTTGAGCGGCCCCATGACGAGTTGCTGGTCAATGCGCGCCTGAGCGTGGAGGTGCTGGCCCGTCCCGAGATGGATTTCAACCTGTCTCCGGCCTGGGAGTCGACCCGCAACGCGCTGACCTACAGTGGCCGGCCACTGACGGCGCCGTTGCTGGAGGCGTGCCGTTATCGTTTCGAGTCACCGTATGTGCACCTCAAGCGCAGCTTCGTCGAGTTTTCCGAAAGCTGCTTCCCGCCAGGGCGACCGTTGATGATCGGTGTTCGAGCGCTGATGGAGAAGATTTTCGAGGAATTCACCTTCGATGCCGAGGCGACTCAAGTGGCGACGCCGCTGGTGGAGGTGCTGGAACGGCGGCGGGGCGTATGCCAGGACTTCGCCCACCTGATGCTGGCTTGCGTGCGCTCTCGCGGTTTGGCGGCGCGTTACGTCAGCGGCTACCTGTTGACCCAGCCGCCGCCCGGCCAACCCCGACTGATTGGCGCCGATGCGTCCCACGCCTGGGTCTCGGTGTATTGCCCGGTGTTGGGATGGGTGGATTTCGACCCGACCAACAATGTCCAGCCGGCCCTGGAACACATCACCCTGGCCTGGGGCCGGGATTTTTCCGATGTGTCACCGTTGCGGGGGGTGATCCTGGGGGGCGGAGCCCATGATCCTGAAGTGCGGGTGACGGTGATGCCGTTGGAGTCGTAAGGAGATCCCTTTGTGGGAGCGGGCTTGCTCGCGAAGGCGGCCTGTCATTCAACATAGATGTCGACTGAACCACCGCTTTCGCGGGCAAGCCCGCTCCCACAGGTTGTGTGTCCTACGGATGATGAGGTTTGCCCATGTTCCCGGTGTCCATCAAAGGTGTGCTGCAATCCCCCGAAGGCCTGGTTGTGTTAATGCTCAACGAGCGCGATGAATGGGAGCTGCCTGGCGGACGGATCGAGCTGGGCGAGACGGCGCCGCAATGCCTGGCGCGGGAAATCGCCGAGGAGCTGGCGGTTGAGGTGAGCGTGGGGGCACCGCTGGATTCGTACCTGTTCGAGGTCATTCCCGGCAAGCACGTCTTCATCTCCACGTACCGCTGCCAGTTGCTGGGCGATTTTATGCCGACCATCAGTCATGAGCACAAGGAGATCGGGCTGTTCGCGCCGGACCAATTGCCGGTGAACCTGCCTGGGGGTTATCGCCAGTCGATTATCAAGGCGCTGGGATTGTAAGGGTCGGCAGCGGGGCTGCCGGCCCTGGACACAGAACCGGGGGGCCGGATCGGATCATCGGGCCCTGGGGGAATCAGGCGTCGGGAGCCTGATCTTTCGGTGCATCAACATCATCTTCTGCTGCTACTTCGCCTTCGGTATCGGGGCTCAGTGCGGCTTCTTCTTCAGCTGTGGCTTTCTTGCGCTGCAGCTTTTCCTCTTTCTTCTGCTCCTTGGCCAAGTCTCTCTGACGTTTGGCGAAGGAATAATTGGGTTTGGCCATGGGCGATCCTCTGGGGTCGAAGGTGAGGTTGAGCGGCGCATATTCTGCCCTGTATCGGGGCCGAGCCGTTAGCTGGGTTTTTGGTCGGCCCATTTTGGCTGTACGGACGGTTGCCATTCGTCCAGGGCATCGAGCAGGTTCTGCGGGGAGTCGCTCACTTGCAGCATGTCACGATGGGGCGCCCGGACGAAGCCTTCGCCGACGATATGATCGAGAAAAGCGGTGAGCTTGCTGTAGAAACCGTTCACTTCCAACAGTCCCAGCGGTTTGCCGTGGTAGCCGAGCTGGCCCCAGGTCCAGACTTCGAACAACTCCTCCAGCGTGCCGAGGCCGCCGGGCAGGGCGATGAAGGCATCGCTGAGTTGAGCCATGCGCGCCTTGCGGGCATGCATGCCGTCCACCACTTCCAGGCGGGTCAGGCCGCCGTGGCCGATTTCCTTGTCCTTCAGACTTTGCGGGATGATACCGATGACTTCGCCGCCAGCCGCCAGGGCCGCGTCGGCGACGACACCCATCAGGCCGACGGCCCCGCCACCGTAGACCAGGGTCAATTTTCGTTCCGCCAACGCCCGCCCGAGGGCCTGCGCCGCTTCACGATACGCTGGGTCGGTGCCAGTGCTGGCGCCGCAAAATACACAAACAGACGCGATGGACATGCTTTACTCCGTGGTCAGTCACCGCACCAGAGTAAAGCCTGGCCTATGCTGCGCAAAGGACTTAAACCTCGCGCCGGGGTTTTTCATAGGTACCACTGGCGCCACAGGCGTAGGCGGCGAGCAAGCTGCACAACAGGCTATTGAAGTTCATGGCGATCGCTCCAGAGGGTGATGGGGCTGATCATAGGGGCGCGTCATACTTATGGCTGGTTGATTATGTCCATCAGGCTGATAGCCTTAAGTTGTATACAATCTTTGACTCAGGTCATAGGAACTTGCCGGAAAATCAGGCAGTCTTTCTCTTTGACGGATTTTTGTTAACCATGCCTTGGAGATTCACGATGTTTGCCAAACTTGTTGCAGTATCCCTGTTGACGCTGGCCAGCAGCCAACTGATGGCAGCGGAGTGCAAGACCACCATCGACTCGACCGACCAGATGTCCTTCAACACCAAGGCCATCGAGATCGACAAGAGCTGCAAGACGTTCACCGTTGAGCTGACGCACTCGGGCAGTTTGCCGAAAAACGTCATGGGCCATAACTGGGTGCTGAGCAAAGAGGCCGACATGCAGCCGATCGCCACCGATGGCCTCGCTGCCGGTATCGATAAGAACTACCTCAAGGAAGGTGATGCCCGCATCATCGCCCACACCAAACTCATCGGGGCCAAGGAAACCGACTCGGTGACCTTCGACGTGTCGAAACTTGATGCCACTGAAAAATACGGCTTCTTCTGCTCGTTCCCGGGCCATATCTCGATGATGAAAGGCACTGTTACGCTGAAGTAATCAATTTTCCTGGCAAAAAAAAGCGCCCCATGCAGGGCGCTTTTTTTGTGCCAGGCAACCGCTCCTTGTGGGAGCGAGCTTGCTCGCGATGGCGATATGCCAATCGACATCAATGTTGACTGTGCCGCCGTCTTCGCGAGCAAGGGGCGATCACGGGGCGTAGGGCATCACCCGCTTGTGTTCGGTCTTGCGATAGGTGTCGCAAATGATCCTGGCCGCCTCTTCGCGAATCGGTTGGCCGTGCAGGAAAGCGTCGATCTCGGCGTAGGTCACCCCGTGGGAGGCTTCATCCGGCTTGCCTGGCGACAGGTCTTCAAGATCGGCGGTGGGGACTTTTTCCACCAGCGATTCCGGTGCGCCAAAGTCCCGGGCGATGGCCCTGACCTGGTTTTTTACCAGGCCGCTCAACGGCGCCAGGTCGCAGGCGCCGTCACCGAACTTGGTGAAGAACCCCATGACCGCTTCGGCCGCGTGGTCAGTGCCGATCACCAGACCCTGCTCGGCTCCGGCGATCGTGTATTGCGCCACCATGCGCATCCGCGCCTTGGTATTGCCCAGCACGAAGTCCCGCGAGACCGCCGCCTTGCCTTCGAACGCGGCGACTTGCTCGGCCAAGGCCTTGACCGCCGGGCCGATATTGACGGTATGGCGCTCGTCGGGATCGATAAAGTCGACGCAGGCCTGTGCTTCATGCTCGTCGAACTGGGTTTCGTACGGTAGGCGCACGGCGATGAACTTATAGGTCGCGTCGCCGGTTTTCTCCCGCAGTTCGCGAATGGCACGTTGGGCCAGCAGCCCGGCGGTCAGCGAGTCGACGCCACCGCTGATGCCCAGCACGAGGGACTTGAGCCCGGAATTGACCAGGCAATCCTGGATAAAGCTCACTCGCCGGGCGATTTCGGCCTTGAGGTCGGCGTCATGGGCGAACGGTGGCTGGACCTTGAGCTGTTCAGCAATCTCACGCTGTACGGCTTGCATGAATTCACTCCTTGCGTATCAAAGGGCGGCAGGTACTTGGAAAACGTGTCGCATGTAGGCGACGAAATTCGGGTCCTTGCAGTGGGTCTTGCCGGGCTCGTCTGAAATCTTGGCCACGGGTTGCCCGTCACAGCTGATCATTTTAAGCACGATGCTCATGGGCTCGACACCCGGAATGTCGCAGGTCAGATTGGTGCCAATACCGAAGCTGACATTAATGCGACCACGCAATGCCCGAAAAATCTCCAGGCATTTGGGCAATGTCAGGCTATCGGAGAACACCAGGGTCTTGCTCATGGGGTCGATGCCGAGCTTGTGATAGTGGGCAATGGCTTTTTCGGCCCAGAGCACCGGGTCGCCGGAGTCATGGCGCAAACCGTCGAACAGCTTGGCGAAGAACAGATCGAAATCCTTCAGGAAGGCGTCCATGGTGATGCAGTCGGTGAGGGCGATCCCCAGCAGGCCGCGGTACTCGCGCACCCAGCAATCGAGGGCGGCGATCTGGCTGTCGATCAGTCGCGGGCCCAATTGCTGGTGGGCCATGATCCACTCATGGGCCATGGTGCCCAGGGGTTTCATGTCCAGCTCCCGGGACAGGTGCACGTTACTGGTGCCGACGAAACGCCCGGGGAAATCATGCTTGAGCACGTTGACCACTTCTTCTTGGACGCGGAAGGAAAACCGCCGACGGGTGCCGAAATCCGCGACTTGCAGTTCGGACAGCTCGTCAGCGCTGGCGTTGGCGCTCAGCCAGTCGAACTTGCGATACAACTGCTCGCGGGCCTGCTCCAGGACGATTTCACGGTAGCGATAGCGATTGCGCACTTCGCTGACAATGGCCAGCAGCGGCACTTCGAACAGAATCACGTGCAACCAGGGCCCGCGCAGGCGGATGAACAGCTCGCCGTTGTCGATGCCGGTGTGGACGTAGCGCAGGTTGAAGCGAAACAGTCCCAGGAACCGCAGGAAATCCGGCTTGAGAAAGCTGATACGTTCCAGGAAACCCAACTGGTCGGCGCTCAGGCTCAGTTCCGCCAGGCGCTCGATCTGAAAGCGGATCTCCGCCAGGTACGGACGCAGGTCTTCGCTGTTGCGGCAACGAAACTCCCACTCGACTTCGACGTTGGGGTAGTTGTGCAGCACCGCCTGCATCATCGTCAGTTTGTAGAAGTCGGTGTCGAGCAGGTTCTGCACGATACGATCGGCAAATACGCTCTCGCTCATAGGGTTCTCCAGACAGGCCGCTGCGGCGGGTTGGGATGAGGGGTTAGTGGCGCATAACCTGGGTGGGTATTGCCAGTGATTTTTAGTATCCGTTGGCCTTTGTGGCGAGGGAGCTTGCTCCCGCTCGGGTGCGTAGCGCCCGCATGGAAAGGGGCCGCTTCGCGCCCCAGCGGGAGCAAGCTCCCTCGCCACAGGGCTTGGTGCTGGCTGCAGCTATTGCGACATATCGGGGCTATCGAGCTGCTCCAGCATCCACTCCACAAAAAGCCGCACCTTGGGCACTTCCGCCGAGTGTTCGGGGTAGGCCAGGTAGTAAGCATCGGTGCTCGGCATCGCATGCTGCCAGGGAATGACCAGTTTGCCGTCGGCCAGTTCTTCTTCCACCAGGAACCGTGGCAGCAGGGCAACGCCGCAGCCGACCTGGGCGGCACGGATGCACATGTAGAAGGTTTCGAAACGCGGCCCGTGGTAACTGTGTTCGGTGTGGTAGCCCTGGCTGGCGAACCAGTCGTGCCAAGCCTGGGGGCGCGAGGCGTTTTGCAGCAGCACCAACTCGGCCAGTTGGGTCGGGTCGGTGAAGGCCTGGTCAGGCAGGCTGCCGGGCGCGCAGACCGGCACCAACTCTTCGTCGAACAGTCTCAGGGACTCGGTGCCAGGGCGTGAACCCTGACCGAAGTAGAACGCCAGGTCACTGCGCCCCTGCTGCAAGTCGTCGGCTTCCTGCTCGCTGCACAGGTCCAGATGAATTTTCGGATGACGCAACCGCCAACCCTTCAGGCGCGGGACCAGCCAGCGGGCACCGAACGTCGGAGGCGTGGAAACACGCAGCACTTCGGTATCGCCGCCGTAGGAGCGCAGGTAGTGGGTGGACATCTCCACCTGTGTGAGGATTTTTCGCACTTCCCCCAAGTACAGCTCCCCGGCCGGTGTCAGTTGCAAGCGGCGGCGCACACGCCGAAACAGCAGGTGCTGCAACAGTTCCTCGAGTTGAGCGACCTGTTTGCTGACGGCGCTCTGGGTCAGATGGAGCTCTTCGGCGGCACGGGTAAAGCTCAGGTGGCGAGTCACGGCTTCGAAGCACTGGAGTGCGGTGATCGACGGTAGATAGCGCTTATTGAGCATGACGGGGGCCTTTTTCTTGTTGCTCTATAAATCGAGTCAGGGGCAGCATGAATAAACGGAATGATATCTCGCTTAATGGTCGTTTGTTGGCAAGACTCGGGCCGGCTAAAACTAGAGGCCTGATCGGACGGTGATTGTCCGTCCGCCAATCTCTTATCGCTCGTTTAGAGGAGTTACCCCATGGTTGCTGCATTGCTTGATCGTCTGGGCGTCAATCCGGCCTTGTACCAAGGCGGCACACAGCCGGTGCATTCGCCTATCGATGGCAGCCGCATCGGCGCCGTGAACTGGGAAGGCGCCGCTGAAGTCGAGCAGCAGGTCAGCCGTGCCGAGCACGCCTTCGACCTGTGGCGCCAGGTACCGGCCCCGCGTCGCGGCGAGCTGGTGCGTCAATTCGGCGACCTGTTGCGTGAATACAAGGCCGACCTCGGCGAGCTGGTGTCGTGGGAAGCCGGCAAGATCACCCAGGAAGGTCTGGGTGAAGTGCAAGAGATGATCGACATCTGCGACTTCGCCGTCGGCCTGTCCCGCCAGTTGTACGGCCTGACCATCGCCTCCGAGCGTCCGGGCCACCACATGCGTGAATCCTGGCATCCGCTGGGCGTGGTCGGGGTGATCAGTGCCTTCAACTTCCCCGTCGCGGTCTGGGCCTGGAACACCACGCTGGCCCTGGTCTGCGGCAACTCGGTGATCTGGAAACCCTCGGAAAAGACCCCTCTCACCGCCCTGGCGTGCCAGGCGCTGTTCGAACGCGTGCTGAAGAACTTCAGCGACGCACCACCGTACCTGAGCCAGGTGATCATCGGCGGTCGTGATGCCGGTGAGGCCCTGGTGGATGATCCGCGCGTGGCCTTGATCAGCGCCACCGGCAGCACTCGCATGGGCCGTGAAGTGGCGCCGAAAGTCGCCGCGCGTTTTGCCCGCAGCATTCTCGAGCTGGGCGGTAACAACGCCATGATCCTGGCGCCGAGCGCCGACCTGGACATGGCGGTGCGCGCTATCCTGTTCAGCGCCGTCGGCACCGCCGGCCAGCGTTGCACCACCCTGCGCCGGCTGATCGCCCACGAGTCGGTGAAGGAAGAGATCGTCACCCGCCTCAAGGCCGCCTACTCGAAAGTACGCATCGGTCATCCGCTGGAAGGCAACCTGGTCGGGCCACTGATCGACAAGCACAGCTTCGACGGCATGCAGGACGCGCTGGAGCAGGCCCTGAGCGAAGGCGGGCGCGTGTTTGGTGGCAAGCGCCAGCTCGAAGACCAGTTCCCGAATGCCTATTACGTCTCGCCGGCCATTGTCGAGATGCCCGAGCAGAGTGATGTGGTACGCCACGAAACCTTCGCGCCGATCCTGTACGTGGTCGGCTACAAGGACTTCGCCGAAGCCTTGCACCTGAACAATGCCGTGCCCCAGGGCCTGTCGTCCTGCATCTTCACCACCGACGTGCGTGAAGCCGAGCAGTTCATGTCGGCCGTGGGCAGCGACTGCGGCATCGCCAACGTCAACATTGGCCCGAGCGGCGCGGAAATCGGCGGCGCATTCGGTGGCGAAAAAGAAACCGGCGGCGGTCGCGAATCCGGTTCCGATGCGTGGCGCGGCTACATGCGTCGCCAGACCAACACCGTGAACTACTCGTTGGAGTTGCCGTTGGCCCAAGGGATTACCTTCGACTGAGGCTTGAGCCAAGCAGTGATCCCAGGTGGGAGCGGGCTTGCTCGCGAAGGCGGTGTATCAGTCGACATCAATGTTGGATGACCGTCCGCTTTCGCGAGCAAGCCCGCTCCCACCATTGAATGTGTGGTGGTTGGGTTTCTTTTTCGGAGTCTGGCAATGCCGTTACGCGAAGAATGTCTGTGGGAAAAACTGACGCCGCAAAGGCCTGAAAACAATGCCCTCACCGGCGAAATCTCGGTCGATGTCTGTGTAATCGGCGCAGGGTTCACCGGGCTGTCGGCGGCGGTGC
Source organism: Pseudomonas sp. NFACC04-2 (assembly GCF_900119265.1). Taxonomy (NCBI): domain Bacteria; kingdom Pseudomonadati; phylum Pseudomonadota; class Gammaproteobacteria; order Pseudomonadales; family Pseudomonadaceae; genus Pseudomonas; species Pseudomonas sp. NFACC04-2. Next base: position 13,341 of record NZ_FPJC01000033.1, on the reverse strand, counting down.
ACTTGCTCGAACAAGGCAAGCGCGTGGCCGTGTTGGAAGCCCATCGGGCCGGGCATGGCGGATCGGGGCGTAACGTCGGTCTGGTGAACGCCGGGCTGTGGATCCCGCCGGATGACATTGAGGCCGGATTCGGCGAGGCGGTGGGCAGCCAGCTCAACCGCATGTTGGGAGCCGCGCCGGCCCTGGTGTTCAGCCTCATCGATAAATACAACATCGATTGCCAGTTGCGCCGCGAAGGCACCTTGCACATGGCTCATAACGCCCGAGGTGAGGCCGACCTGCGCAGTCGCGAAGCGCAATGGAAGCGCCGTGGCGCCCCGGTGGAATTGCTCACCGGCCAGGCCTGTGCCGAGGCGACAGGCACCTCGAAAATCGCCGCCGCATTGCTCGACCGCCGCGCCGGCACGCTCAATCCGATGGCCTACACCAGCGGGCTGGCCAAGGCCGCCACGGACCTTGGTGGCCAGTTGTTCGACCATTCGCCGGTGACGCGCCTGGAACGTCAAGGCCAGCGCTGGTCAGTGCAGACCGCCCAGGGTTCGGTACTGGCCGAGCAGGTGGTGATTGCCTCCAATGCCTATACCGAGGGTGACTGGACCGAGCTGCGGCGCAATTTTTTCCCAGGTTATTACTATCAGGTCGCTTCCGTCCCGCTGGCCGACGAGGCCGCCCAACGCATTCTGCCGGGCGGGCAGGGCTCGTGGGATACCCGCCAGGTGCTGAGCAGCATCCGCCGGGACAAGGACGGTCGTTTGCTGCTGGGCAGCCTGGGCAACGGCAACCGCAAGCCGACCTGGTTCCTCAAGGCCTGGGCCGACCGGGTGCAGCAACACTACTTTCCTTATCTCAAGCCGGTGGAGTGGGAGTGCACCTGGACCGGTTGCATCGCCTTCACCCCCGATCACTTGATGCGCCTGTTCGAACCCGCTCCCGGGCTGGTGGCCGTGACTGGCTACAACGGCCGGGGCGTGACCACCGGTACGGTGGTCGGCAAGGCGTTCGCCGATTACCTGTGTCACGGCAATGCCCAGGCCCTGCCGATTCCGTTCGCCCCCATGCAGCCGCTGGCGGGGGTGGGATTGCGCAGTTGCCTGTATGAAGCTGGCTTTTCGCTGTATCACGCGGGCCAGTGCCTGCGGATTGTCATTTGAGTGTTGAAAATTGTTGCCGGCAGCCGCGTTTTCCGGCGTAGCGTCTAGCCTGTTATGGTGCGGGTTGTAGCAGTCGCGCACCGACAGTGTGCAGTTCGGTGACGTGGGTTGTTACACAGTGGTTGCACGCCGTTTCGCGCGATGGTTGCAATGATGGCTCACGGAGGGTTTTACCCGTTTGAATAAAAGGTTGCACCTTGTGCGGTTTAGACGGTTGCACGCCCCATGAAAAAGGGCCCGAAACAGTCGAAATAACAATAAAGCAGCGACTTTTTTCAGAATAAAAAACCGATGGCACGGCCCTTGCTCTGAGCTTTTCAGTGAAATGAAGTCGCAGTGCCAACTAAAAAAAACCTTGGAGCACCACCTCATGTCCCAGACGTTTTACAAGAAAGGTTTCCTGGCCCTCGCAGTGGCAGCTGCGCTGGGTGTTTCTGCGTTTGCCCAAGCTGATGTGAAATTTGGTGTGGCGGGGCCGATGACCGGCGCCAACGCCGCATTCGGCGAGCAGTACATGAAGGGTGCCCAGGCGGCAGCCGATGCCATCAACAAGGCTGGCGGCGTCAACGGCGAGAAAATCGTACTGGTCGCGGGTGACGACGCCTGCGAACCCAAGCAGGCCGTGGCGGTGGCCAACCGCTTGGTCGATCAGGACAAGGTGATCGGCGTGGTCGGGCACTTCTGCTCGTCCAATACCATCCCGGCCTCCGAGGTCTACGACGAAGCCGGCATCATCGCTATCACCCCGGGCTCCACCAACCCACAGGTCACCGAGCGCGGCCTGAGCGCAATGTTCCGCATGTGCGGTCGTGACGACCAGCAGGGCATCGTGGCAGGTGACTACATCGTCGACGTGCTCAAGGGCAAGAAAGTGGCTGTGCTGCACGACAAGGACACCTACGGCCAAGGCTTGGCGGATGCCACCAAGGCACAGCTGGCCAAGCGTGGCGTGAAGGAAGTGTTGTACGAAGGCCTGACCCGCGGCGAGAAAGACTTCAGCGCCGTGGTCACCAAGATCCGTTCGGCCGGTGCCGACGTGGTCTATTTCGGTGGCCTGCACCCGGAAGCCGGCCCGCTGGTTCGCCAGCTGCGTGAGCAAGGTCTCAAGGATGTGAAGTTCATGTCCGACGATGGCATCGTCACCGACGAACTGGTCACCACCGCCGGCGGCGCGCAATACGTCGATGGTGTGTACATGACCTTCGGCGCCGACCCGCGCCTGCTCCCAGACAGCAAGGCCGTGGTTGAAGAGTTCCGCAAGAATGGTACCGAGCCTGAAGGCTACACCCTGTACGCCTACGCTTCGGTCCAGGCCCTGGCCGCCGGTTTCAATGGCGCCAAGTCCAATAAAGGCGAAGACGCGGCCAAGTGGCTCAAGGCCAACCCCGTCCAGACTGTGATGGGCAAGAAGGAATGGGACACCAAGGGCGACTTGAAAGTCTCCGACTACGTGGTCTACCAGTGGGACAAGGACGGCAAATACCACCAGCTGGAAAAACAGAAGTAAGGGCTGACGCGACCGTCAACGCCGCCTTTGGGAACCGGGCAAGCCCCGGTTTCCAAAGGGCGCACGCTGGTCGTGCCTGACATTGCTCCGACGTTAATCTGTATTTTCCTTAGAAGAGCCGCGCACCCAAAGGTGTGCAGGTTCTCACTGCGTGAGATTGCGTTATGGATGGTATTTTCCTGCAGCAACTGATCAATGGCCTGACCCTCGGGTCGGTCTATGGTCTGATCGCCATCGGCTACACAATGGTCTACGGCATCATCGGCATGATCAACTTCGCCCACGGCGAGGTTTACATGATTTCCGCTTACCTCGCGGCAATCAGTCTGGCTCTGCTGGCTTACTTCGGTATCGAATCCTTTCCACTCATGATCCTTGGCACGCTCGTGTTCACGGTGGTGGTCACCGGGGTCTACGGTTGGGTCATCGAACGCGTCGCCTATAAACCCCTGCGCAACTCGACCCGGCTCGCACCGCTGATCAGTGCCATCGGTATTTCGCTGATCCTGCAGAACTACGCACAGATCAGCCAGGGTGCCCGTCAACAGGGTGTCCCGACGCTGCTCGAAGGTGCCATGCGCCTCGACATCGGCAGCGGTTTCGTCCAGCTCACCTACACCAAGATCTTCATCCTGATCGCCGCATTCGCCGGGATGGCGTTGCTGACCTACATCATCAAGTACACCAAGCTCGGACGCATGTGCCGCGCCACCCAGCAAGACCGCAAGATGGCCTCGATCCTGGGGATCAACACCGACCGGGTGATTTCCTACGTATTCATCATCGGTGCGGCCATGGCGGCCCTGGCCGGCGTGCTGATCACCATGAACTACGGCACATTCGACTTCTATGCCGGCTTCATCATCGGCATCAAGGCGTTCACCGCGGCGGTACTCGGCGGCATCGGTTCCCTGCCTGGGGCCATGCTCGGCGGGATCATCCTCGGGATTTCCGAGTCGCTGTTCTCCGGTCTGATCAACTCCGACTACAAAGACGTGTTCAGTTTCTCGCTGCTGGTGCTGATTCTGATTTTCCGTCCCCAAGGCCTGTTGGGTCGCCCACTCGTGGCGAAGGTATAAGTATGTCTGCTGCCAATAAACCGCTTGATATCAAACAGAGCGTCATCGACGCGATCCTGGCTGGCCTGATCTCGCTGATCGTGTTCGGGCCCATTGTCGGCGTGGTGCTCGACGGCTACAGCTTCAACCTGCAACCGGCCCGTGTCGGCTGGCTGGTGGCGATCGTGATGGTCGGGCGCTTTGTCTTGAGCCTGTTCCTGCAAACCCCCAAGGGACTGAAGATTCTCCAGGGTTTCGAAAGCACCGGCTCCGGCGTGCACGTGCTGCCGCCGGACTACAAATCGCGGCTGCGCTGGATCATCCCGGCGCTGATCGTGATTGCCATCGTGTTTCCGTTCTTCGCCAACAAGTACGTGCTCACGGTGGTCATTCTCGGGCTGATCTACGTGCTGTTGGGCCTGGGCCTGAACATCGTGGTCGGCCTGGCGGGGCTGCTCGACCTGGGTTACGTGGCGTTCTACGCCATCGGCGCCTATGGCCTGGCGCTGGGCTACCAGTACCTGGGGCTGGGCTTCTGGACGGTGTTGCCGCTGGCAGCCATCGCGGCGGCGATGGCGGGGTGCATATTGGGATTCCCGGTGTTGCGAATGCACGGTGACTACCTGGCCATCGTAACCCTGGGCTTTGGCGAGATCATTCGCCTAGTGCTCAACAATTGGCTGTCGTTCACCGGTGGGCCCAATGGCATGCCGGTGCCTTCACCGACTTTCCTGGGCCTGGAATTCGGCAGGCGGGCGAAGGATGGCGGGGTGCCGTTCCATGAGTTCTTCGGCATCGACTACAACCCCAACATCAAATTCCTGTTCATCTACATCGTGTTGTTCATCACGGTACTGCTGGTGCTCTATGTCAAGCATCGCCTGACCCGCATGCCGGTCGGCCGTGCCTGGGAAGCCCTGCGCGAGGATGAAATCGCCTGCCGTTCCATGGGCCTGAACCATGTGCTGGTCAAGCTCTCGGCGTTCACTATCGGTGCGTCCACGGCTGGCCTGGCCGGGGTGTTCTTTGCCAGTTACCAAGGCTTCGTCAACCCGTCGTCGTTCACCTTCTTCGAATCGGCGCTGATCCTGGCGATCGTCGTACTCGGCGGCATGGGCTCGACGGTGGGCGTGGTGATCGCGGCATTCGTGCTCACCGTGGCGCCGGAGCTGCTGCGCAGCTTCTCTGAATACCGGGTGTTGTTGTTCGGCGTACTGATGGTGTTGATGATGATCTGGCGTCCTCGCGGCCTGATCCGTATCAGCCGTACCGGCGTGACGCCGCGCAAGGGGGTAGCACCATGAGCGAAGTCGTACTCAAAGTCGAAAACCTGATGATGCAGTTCGGTGGCATCAAGGCCCTCAGCGATGTCAGCCTGCAAGTCAAACGCAACTCGATCTTTGCCCTGATCGGTCCCAATGGCGCGGGCAAGACCACGGTGTTCAACTGCCTGACCGGTTTCTACAAGGCCTCGGGCGGCAAGATCGAGCTCAACGTGCGTGGCGAGCAAACCAACGTCATCAAGCTGTTGGGCGAAGCGTTTCGCCCAACGGACTTCGTGTCGCCGAAGTCCTTCGCCAGCCGGCTGTACTACAAGATGTTCGGTGGTACCCACCTGGTGAACCGCGCCGGTTTGGCACGCACCTTCCAGAACATTCGCCTGTTCAAGGAAATGTCGGTGCTGGAAAACCTGCTGGTGGCCCAGCACATGTGGGTCAACCGCAGCATGGTGGCGGGCATCCTCAACACCAAGGGCTATCGCAAGGCCGAAAGCGACGCCCTGGACCATGCGTTCTATTGGCTGGAAGTGGTGGACCTGGTGGACTGCGCCAACCGTCTGGCGGGCGAGCTTTCCTACGGTCAGCAACGGCGCCTGGAAATCGCCCGGGCCATGTGCACGCGCCCGCAGATCATCTGCCTCGACGAACCGGCCGCCGGCCTCAACCCTCAGGAAACCGAAGCGCTGAGCGCGATGATCCGGCTGCTGCGCGACGAGCATGATCTGACCGTGGTGCTGATCGAACACGACATGGGCATGGTAATGAGCATTTCCGATCACATCGTGGTGCTGGACCACGGCAACGTGATCGCCGAGGGCGGTCCCGAGGCGATTCGCAACGATCCGAAGGTGATCGCGGCCTACCTGGGTGCCGATGAAGAGGAACTGGTATGAGTGGACCTATCCTCGAACTCAAGGAATTGGACGTGTTCTACGGGCCGATCCAGGCCCTGAAAAAAGTCTCAATGCATATTGGCGAAGGTGAAACCGTGAGCCTGATCGGCTCCAACGGTGCCGGCAAGTCCACGCTGCTGATGTCCATCTTCGGCCAGCCCCGTGCGGCGGGCGGGCAGATCATCTACCAGGGCGTGGACATCACCCACAAGTCGTCGCACTACATTGCCTCCAACGGCATCGCGCAGTCGCCGGAAGGGCGACGGGTATTCCCGGACATGACCGTCGAGGAAAACCTGCTGATGGGCACCATTCCCATCGGTGACAAGTACGCCAGCGAAGACATGCAGCGCATGTTCGAGCTGTTTCCACGGCTCAAGGAGCGCCGCAACCAGCGGGCCATGACCATGTCCGGTGGCGAGCAGCAAATGCTCGCCATCGCCCGGGCATTGATGAGCCGGCCCAAGTTGTTGCTGCTCGATGAGCCGAGCCTGGGGCTGGCACCGATCGTGGTGAAACAGATCTTCGCCACCTTGCGTGAACTGGCGTCTACCGGGATGACCATCTTCCTGGTGGAACAGAACGCCAACCACGCCCTCAGGTTGTCGGACCGGGCCTATGTGATGGTCAACGGTGAAATTCGTCTGACTGGCACTGGCAAGGAATTGCTCGCCAACGAGGAAGTGCGCAACGCGTACCTGGGCGGGCATTGAGGCGGCAGCTGTAATGAAAAAAACCGGCGAGAGATCGCCGGTTTTTTTATCTCTTCAAACCACCACCCATTCCCTGTGGGAGCGGGCTTGCTCGCGAATGCGGTGTGCCAATCAACACGATGCCGGCTGATCCACCGCATTCGCGAGCAAGCCCGCTCCCACAAGGGACTTTGGTCGCTTGGGAGAATTGTGGACAACAATCCTGAGCCCCTGCGAAACCGCGACATAAAGTCGCCGCAAACAGTTGTTTTGTCACGGTTTTGACTTGTCCCCGTTTGCTGTGGAACTGGCTGTGGGTAACGTGGGAGTAGCTGGCTGCAAGCCTTTTAATACGTGGCTTTCAGGGCTGTGATCATTTTTTGATCAGGTATTTTTAGGCAAGCGCGAGCGGCTGTTGTCAACACTTTTATGAACGCGGGAATGAGCTCGAAAGATTGGGGGCAAGCCTGTGGATAAGTCTGTGACTAAACTCTGGAAAGACCGCGCTGAGGGCCGTCGTTACTGGCTTGGAGCCATCGCCCATTTCCCTGTGGCTTATAGCAGATAACTTGCGGTGCACAACCTCTCTTGCAGGGTCAAGCGAAAAAATTTTCCAAATACCCCGAAAAGCCTTATGCACAGCGGCTTGCGGGATTTTCACTTGCCCCCGATTACTGTGGACGTGCCTGTGGATAAGGTGCGCGCAACCGGCTGCGGGCCTTGTTGGGAAAGGCCTGGCGTGGATTGGTTGTTTTATGAGCAGTCGTGGCCAAAGCTCATGGGCAAGCCTTGCCCCTGGCGTGCCAGGCCGGGCATGCTGTGGGCCGATTTCCATTCAATGGCTTTTGCAGTTCAAACAAGGAGAACACGATGTCTGACACCCTGTTTATCACCGGCGCGACGTCCGGTTTTGGTGAAGCCTGTGCCCGTCGGTTTGCCGAGGCTGGTTGGAAACTGGTGCTGACCGGTCGTCGTGAAGAACGCCTCAATGCCCTTTGTGCCGAGTTGTCGAAGCAGACCGAAGTCCATGGCCTGGTCCTGGATGTGCGTGATCGCAAGGCCATGGAAGAGGCCATCGCCAACCTGCCGCCATCCTTCGCCAAGTTGCGCGGGCTGATCAACAATGCTGGCCTGGCCCTGGGCGTCGACCCTGCCCCCAAGTGCGACCTCGATGATTGGGACACCATGGTCGACACCAATGTCAAAGGGCTGATCTACAGCACGCGCCTGCTGTTGCCGCGTCTGATCGCCCACGGCCGTGGAGCCGGGATCGTCAACCTGGGTTCTATCGCCGGCAACTACCCGTATCCGGGCAGCCACGTGTATGGGGCGAGCAAGGCGTTCGTCAAACAGTTCTCCCTGAACCTGCGTTGCGACCTGCAAGGCACGGGCGTGCGGGTGAGCAACATCGAGCCGGGCCTGTGCGAGAGCGAGTTCTCCCTGGTGCGCTTCGGTGGCGATCAGGAGCGCTACAACGCGACTTATGCCGGCGCCGAGCCGATCCAGCCACAGGACATCGCCGATACGATTTTCTGGGTGCTCAACACACCGGCGCACATCAACATCAACAGCCTGGAGCTGATGCCGGTGAGCCAGACCTGGGCCGGGTTTGCCATCGAGCGCAACAAGGCGTAGCGGGAGAGCCTGTGGCGAGGGGATTTATCCCCGTTGGGGAGCATAGCTCCCCTAAGACCTGAGCCCACGATCTATCTTTTTAGGCTGCTGCGCAGCCCAGCGGGGATAAATCCCCTCGCCACAGAGGCGTTACGCCAGATAGTCGGCCAGCCCGCGATAGCAGGTCAGCAGGTGATACGGCGTGGTGGACGGCATGTCCCGACGGCTGACCATGCCATTGGCGTCCAGGCATTCGTTCCAGCCCCTGGTATGCAGGAAGTGTTGCTGCAAGGCCTGCAATTGGTGCAGCAAAGCCGCCTGATTCCCCGGGCGTAGCGTGAGTGCCCGCAGGTACTCGGCCTGGGCCCAGATGCGTTGGGTTGCATCGCGCGCGACCGCGTGTGGCACCAGGCCCAGCATGGCGCACACTGCGCCGGATTGCGGGTTCACGCCTTGCTGCTCGGTATAACCAAAGCTTTGCTCCAGGGCAGCGTGCAGCTTGCCGTTGCGCAACAGCGGCGATGAGGCCAGCAAGTAATACCATTCGAACTGGTGACCCGGCTCAAACCAGTTATCCACAGCCTTGAGCGGTTTTTCCATCATGACCCGTTGCTGCGGCTCGATGAAATGCTTGGACATCCCGTCGCACAAGCTCAGCAATGCTTGGCGGACGTTGGCGTCCTCGCGGACCGAGAGCGTGGCGAGGAAAGCTTCGGCCAGGTGCATCAAGGGGTTTTGCAACGGGCCGGAGCCGGTCGTTGACCAGTCGCGCTTGAGGCTGGCTTCGTAGAGGCCCTCCGCGCTGGCAAAGCGCTGGGCGATGACCTCCAGGCTGGCGTTGAGCACCGACTCCACCAGCGGTTCGCGGACCTTGTCCCAGTAATGGGCGCAGGCGAACAGGATAAAGGCGTGGGTGTAGAGGTCTTTGCCGGTGTCCAGCGGCGCGCCTTGGGGGTCGATGCTGTAGAACCAGCCGCCGTGTTCGGCATCGTGGAAGTGCCGTTGCAGCGAGCGGAACAAGGCACTGGCCCGTTCCTCGGACTCGGGGACTTCGCCAATCAGGCTGGCGAACACATACAACTGTCGCGCACAGGCCATGGCGCGGTAGCGCTGGGGCGCCAGCGGCGCATGTCCGGCATCCAGGGATTCATAGGGCAGCGCCAATTCGGCGTTCCAACCCGGGCCTTGCCACATTGGCACGATCACATCGTGAAAATGCCGACGCACTGTTGCGAACAGGGCGATCAATTCAGGCTGGGGGGCGGGGCGGGAAGCATCAGGCATCGGCGGAAGTCGTCACGGCTGGGGGAGGCGATTGCGCGACATGGTAGCAGAGTGGCAGGCCGTGGGAGATGGGGTGCCTGTCAGGCTGCCTTCGCGAGCAAGCCCGCTCCCACATTAGGTGCGGTGTACACCGATCAAATGTGGGAGCGGGCTTGCTCGCGAAGGGGGCTTTGAAGGCGCTAGAAAATCAACCCGCCAACAACCAAACCCCAGCCCCCGCCGAAGCCGCCCCGGCCAACCTGACCAATGGTGCCGCCGCTCGCGGCAACACCCGCACCAGCGCAAAACCTGCGCCGTGCAGCGCCGTCGTGGCCGCGACGAAGCCTGCCGCATAGGCCCACGGGCTCGACATGTCCGGCAGTTCCAAGCCATGGGCCACGCCATGGAACAGCGCAAACAGGGCGGTTGCACCGACCGCCAGGCTCAACGGCGGACGCACCGCCAGTGCCACCGCCAGGCCCAGGGCGAGCACCGAGGCGGCGATGCCGCTTTCCAGCGCCGGCAGCTCCAGACCTTCAAAGCCCAGCAGGCCGCCGAGCAGCATCGTACCGACGAAGGTACATGGCAGCGCCCAGCGCGCGGCGCCTTGTTGTTGCGCGGCCCACAAACCGACCGCCAGCATCGCCAGCAAATGGTCGAGCCCGCCGATGGGATGGCCGAGGCCGGCGATCAGGCCATTGTCGCCGTGGCCGGGGTGGGCGAAGGCCAGGGCCGGGGTCAGCAGCAGGGCGAGTGCGCCGAGAATGCGTTTGTACGTCATGGATAAGCTTCCTTGTTGTCAGTCGAAAAATCAGGCGGCGCTCAGCAGACCCTGGCGCTCGATGAAGGCGATGATGTCGTCCAGGCCTTGGCCGGTCTTCTGGTTGCTGAACACGAAAGGCTTGCCGTTGCGCATCCGTCGGGTGTCGCTGTCCATCATCTCCAGGGACGCGCCCACCAAAGGTGCCAGGTCGATTTTGTTGATGACCAGCAGGTCGGATTTGCAAATGCCCGGTCCGCCCTTGCGCGGCAGCTTGTCGCCGGCCGAGACGTCGATCACATAGATCGTCAGGTCCGACAGTTCCGGGCTGAAGGTCGCCGACAGGTTGTCGCCGCCCGATTCCACCAGGATCAGGTCCAGGCCCGGGAAGCGTCTATTCAACTGGTCCACCGCTTCAAGGTTGATCGACGCATCTTCGCGAATCGCGGTGTGCGGGCAGCCGCCGGTTTCCACGCCGATGATCCGCTCCGGCGCCAAGGCCTCGTTGCGCACCAGGAAGTCGGCGTCTTCGCGGGTGTAGATGTCATTGGTAACCACCGCCAGGTTGTAGCGTTCACGTAGAGCCAGGCACAGGGCCAAGGTCAGGGCGGTCTTGCCGGAGCCCACCGGACCGCCGATACCGACGCGCAGAGGTTGTGTATTCATGTGTGTCTCCTAGGAACGGAACAGACGGCTGTACTGGCGCTCATGGGCCATGCACGCCAGGGACAGGCCAAACGCGGCGCTGCCGTAATGATCGGGGTCAATGTTCGAGGCGTCGTGCTGGGCCTGTTGCAACAGCGGCAGCAGTTCGCTGGTCAGGCGCTGGGCCGCTTGCTGGCCCAGGGGCAGGGTTTTCATCAGCACCGCCAGTTGGTTTTCCAGCCAACTCCACAGCCAGGCGGCGAGGGCGTCCTGGGGGGCGATCTGCCAGGCGCGGGCGGCCAGGGCCCAGCCCAGCGCCAGATGCGGCTCGCTGCGCTGTTCGAGAAAGCCTCGCGCGGCGCGGTCGAGTTCCGGCAGGCCCGCGAGCAACTGCTGCAACGAGTAGCCCATCTGCCGGCTCTCCTGATACAGCTCGCGGGTTTCCCGGCTGGCGCGGTGTTCTTCGCAACGTCGCAGCAGCGCGTCCCAATCGTCAGCGGCGGCTGCGGTGCAGTGCGCCAGCAGCAAGGGCGCTTCGAAGCGTGCCAGGTTCAGCAGCAATTGATCGCTGATCCAGCGCCGCGCGTCGTCGGGGGTTTTCACCTGGCCATTGTCCACCGCCATCTCCAGCCCCTGGGAATAGCTGTAGCCGCCAATCGGCAGCTGCGGGCTGGCCAGACGCAGCAGCGCCCAGGCCGGGTTCATGTGCGCACGCCAAACTGATGCAGGCGCGGCGCGTAGTTGAAGTCTTCGTCGCCGTGCCGGGAATGATGATGGCCGCCGCCATAGGCACCGTGTTCTGGCTGGAACGGGGCTTCGATAGATTCGACGCTGGCGCCCAGCTGCTCGAGCATCGCCTTGAGCACGTAGTCGTCCAGCAGGCGCAGCCAGCCATCGCCCACTTGCAGGGCCACGTGGCGATTGCCCAGGTGATAGGCGGCGCGGGTCAGTTCGAAGGCGTTGGCGCAGGTGACGTGCAGCAATTGTTCGGCGCGGGCGCAGACGCGCACGATGCGCCCGTCTTCGGCCTGCAGGCATTCGCCGTCGTACAGCGGCGGCTGGCCTCGTTCCAGGAACAAACCCACGTCTTCACCTTCGGCACTGAAACAGCGCAGACGGCTTTTGCTGCGGGCGTCGAAGGTCAGGTGCAGCTCGGCGTCCCAGTGCGGTTGAGTGTCGATTCTGCGGTGGATCACCAGCATCGGAGTGTTTCCAGCAATGAACGGTGCGGTGTTTAGAGCAAGGGGCTTGCCAATCGAAGAAGGTGTAGGAAATAGCTGGGATGGCGTTTCAGGATGGGGCGAATTGCGTGTCATATTGGTGCGAGCTGGGGTGTCGCGCACCATTTTGCGGCTGGCGCAAAGAATCTGTGGAAGCGGGCTTGCTCGCTCCCACAAAGGAGGCGTGCCGACAGCTATTCGGTACTGCCCAACCCTTGCCAATGCTTGAGGCCAATGAAGATGAACCGCAGTTGCTGGGTAATCTTCGCCTGGGGCGTGAGGTGCTCGGGAAGGGCTTGGGCCGGTGGGTCGATGATGTCCGGCAGGGTGGCGAACACGCTCTTGACGATCAGGTCGGCCATCACGCCCAGGGCGGCCAGGTCCAGGTGCTGCAGCTTGGGCATCAAGGCCAGGTCGGCGGCCAGGTCCGAGCTGATGCCTTCGCGCAATTGGGCGATGGCCTGGCGCACCGGCAGGGACCCGCCGTATTGCTCGCGGGCCAGGAACAGGAATTGGGAACGGTTGGCTTGCACCACATCGAGAAAGATCCGCACCGACGCATCGATAATGCCGCCCATGACGAACTCGTTGTGACGTACCAGGCGGATGGTCTCGCGGAAGGTCTGGCCGACTTCGCTGACCAATGCCAGGCCCAGTTGGTCCATGTCCTCGAAGTGCCGGTAGAACCCGGTGGGCACGATGCCTGCCGTCCGGGCGACTTCCCGCAGGCTCAGGCTACCGAAGCCCCGGCCGCACTCCATCAAATGGCGGGCTGCGTCCATCAGGGCAATTCGGGTCTGTTGTTTCTGTTCGGCGCGGGGCAGCATCGCAAGGCTGACTTCTGATTCACGGGAGCGACGCACTCTAGCAAATCGGCTTTGCCGACGTCGAACGATAGAGGGGGGGGCGGGCGGGAAAGCGAGGGGGGTTGAAAAGTCAAAAGCCCGATTGCAGGAATCGGGCTTTTTTCTGGGCCACCATGGGCTCAGCTCACTGCGCTGTTGCGTTCGATCACACGATCACCACCGCCTTCGGCCACGGTATCGCCCATTTTAGTGCGAGAAGAACCGTCTTCGGCGAGGGTCTGGCCTGGGGTGCGGTCGGAACCGTCGGCTGCCAAGGTCTGGCCTGGGGTGCGGTCGGAACCGTCGGCTGCCAAGGTCTGGCCTGGGGTGCGGTCGGAACCGTCGGCTGCCAAGGTTTGGCCTGGGGTGCGGTCGGAACCGTCGGCTGCCAAGGTTTGGCCTGGGGTGCGGTC
>NZ_FPJC01000009.1:0-213411 GCF_900119265.1 Pseudomonas sp. NFACC04-2 | reverse complement strand
ACTGCGTTCATGCGGGGGCACTTCGTCAACGGCGATGCGTTCATTGCCTTTTTAGGATTGGATTTGAGACCAAAGGATTCCGGGAAAAAACATAGCCCCAGGTATCTGAGCAAGAAAGGAGACGGCGAGCTACGACGTTTGGCACACACCGCAGCTATGGCGGCTTGCCGGTCCCCCACCTGGAAACCTTACTATGAGTCCTATTTGGCGCGAGGCCTTGCCAGAACCCAGGCTCTTGTAATCCTTGCCCGCAAGTTGTGCCGAGTGGCATTCGCTCTGATGAAAAAACAGAGCGAATACCGGCCAAATTTAACGGTGCAGGGTTCCCCTGCAACATAGAATCTCCCACATTTGACTTGCGGTGCTCACAAAACCCTGTGGGAGCGACGCGGTCCATCGGTCAATCGAACCGATAAATGTCCATCCCCAGCGTCCCCATCGTGAATCCCGCATGGGCAACACTGAATGTCCCACCGGCACCCCGGGCAAAATACAGCGGCAACAGGTGCTCATCGCTGGGGTGGCTGCGCACGGCGTTGGGTGCCTGGCGACGGTAATCGTGCAGCGCGGGCTCGTCGTCGGCCGCCAGTTGCTCGACCATCCAATCACGAAAGGCCTTGGCCCAGGGTTCGATGCTGTCAGGGCCGGCGTTCCAGTCCAGGTCGCGCAGGTTATGGGTGATGCTGCCGGAGCCGATCAGCAAGATGCCCTCTTGGCGCAGGCTCGCCAGGGCTTGGCCGACCTGTGTCTGCAACACCGGTCCCTGGCGGCTGGGCAGGGAAACCTGCACCACCGGAATGTCGGCCTCGGGGTACATCAACGACAATGGCACCCAGACGCCATGGTCGGACGGCCGTTGAGGGTCGAGGCGGGCTGGCAGATGCGCAGCGTTGAGCATGTTCGCTACTTGCGTCGCCAGTCGAGGATCGCCAGGCGCAGGGTACTGCACCTCATACAGCGCCGGTGGAAAGCCGCCGAAGTCGTGCCACGTGTGCGGCTGTGGATTGGCGCTGACCAGCAGTTCGTTGCTTTCCCAGTGGGCGGACACGATGACGATGGCCTTGGGCTTGGGCAACTGATCGGCCAGGCGAGCCAGTGCCGGGCCGCTGGCACCGGGTTCCAGGGCGAGCATCGGTGAGCCATGGGAGATAAACAGGCTGGGCAGCATGAACGGACTCCTGAGCGTTAAGATGGCTCATCTTCCGTCAGGTCTATGATCTAAATCTAATATAAGTTTTAGCCCGTTTTGATCGAATTTTTGGAGCGAATCATGGAGCCCGAGTTTTGGCACAAGCGCTGGTCATCGAACCAGATCGGTTTTCATTTGCCGGAGGTGAACCCCTACCTGCAGCATTTCTGGCCGCAACTGGGGTTGGAGCGGGGCAGTCGGGTACTGGTGCCGTTGTGCGGCAAAAGCCTGGATCTGCTGTGGCTTGCCCATCAGGGGTATTCGGTGCTGGGCGTGGAATTGTCGGAAAAAGCCACAATCGATTTTTTCCTTGAGCATCAGCTTGAGCCGAGTGTGAGCGAGGAGGGCGTATTCAAGGTCTTTCGTGCGGCTGATATCGAGATTCGCTGCGGTGATTTCTTTGCCCTGGATCGGGAGGATGTGGCCGATTGCACGGCGTTGTACGACCGCGCGGCGCTGATCGCTTTGCCGGCGCCGATGCGGGAACGGTACGCGGCTCATCTGCAGAGGATCTTGCCCAACGGCGTCGGGTTGTTGATTACCCTGGATTACAACCAGGATGAAATGCCTGGTCCGCCTTTCTCCGTGGGAAATGATGAGGTGCAGCGGCTACTGGGGGATGTCTGGCGGCTGGAGGTCTTGCAGGAGCAGGACGTGTTGGGTGAAAGCTGGAAGTTCTTGCAGGCTGGGGTGACGCGGCTGGATGAGCGGGTGTATCGGATTTCCAGTCGTTGATGCTGTGCGTCTATGCCGGCGCCATCGCGAGCAAGCTCGCTCCCACAGTTGATCGGCAGTGAATAAAGAGTCTGCGTCCACCGAAGATTCCTGTGGGAGCGAGCTGGCTCGCGATGACGCCAGACCTGGCAGCGCATAAACCTGCAGATAAAAAAAGCCCGCATCTCTGCGGGCTTTTCTTGACGCTCGAACCTGTCAGCCGCGACGACGCAGTGCGTCGATACGCTCTTCCAGCGGCGGGTGGCTCATGAACATGCGTGCCAGGCCCTGCTTGATGCCGCCGTTGATGCCAAAGGCATTCAGGGTATCGGGCATGTGGACCGGCAGGCCTTGCTCGGCGCGCAGGCGTTGCAGGGCGCCGATCATGGCGCTGGTGCCGGCCAGGCGTGCACCGGCGTCGTCGGCGCGGAACTCGCGTTTGCGCGAGAACCACATGACGATGGCGCTGGCGAGGATGCCCAGTACCAGTTCGGCGAAGATCGTCGCCACGTAGTAGGCGATACCCTGGCCTTCTTCGTTCTTGAAGATCACCTTGTCGACGAAATTACCGATGATCCGGGCGAAGAACATCACGAAGGTGTTCACCACGCCCTGGATCAACGCCAGGGTCACCATGTCGCCGTTGGCAACGTGGCCGATCTCGTGGGCCAGCACGGCCTTGACTTCATCGGGCGAGAACCGCTCGAGCAAGCCCTGGCTGACGGCGACCAGGGCGTCGTTCTTGTTCCAGCCGGTGGCGAAGGCGTTGGCCTCGTAGGCTGGGAAGATACCGACTTCCGGCATCTTGATACCGGCTTCGCGGGACAACTGCTCGACGGTCTGCAGCAGCCATTGTTCGTGACGCGTGCGCGGCTGGCTGATGATCTGGGTGCCGGTGCTCATCTTCGCCATCCACTTGGAGATGAACAGCGAGAACAGGGAACCGGCGAAACCGAACACCGCACAGAAGATCAGCAGCTGATTGAGGTTGAGGTCAACCCCATTGGCCGCCATGAACCCGTTGAAGCCAAAGAGGCTCAGGGTGATGCTGGCAATCAGCACGACCGCCAGGTTAGTGGCCAAGAACAGCAGGATGCGCATCATGGTTGTGAAAATCTCCTCATGCTAAAGATGTAGCGTTATGCGGGGTATATAAGGTGCTGCCGCAGGCTATTCAACTCGCCGACTATTTCAAACTGTGTCCTACAGGCGTCCTAAATGTTTGAAAGACTTTTCTGAAAGTGACCAGGGAAAAGAAATGCGCTGCTTGCCCCCCGTGAACGTTGAGCCTGGATGCACGTTGACCGTCCAATCCCCAGTGTAGAAGGCCCGACGGAGTCGGCAGAACGGATATGTTGCTGAATCAAACAGCGTGCGAGGTGAGGACGCCTCGCACGCTGCCCGGCTCATTGACGGTAGGACTTGAGGAAGTTGCCGATCCGGCCAATGGCTTGGTCGAGGTCATCGACCCGCGGCAGGGTCACGACGCGGAAGTGGTCCGGCCATGGCCAGTTGAACGCCGTACCCTGGACCACCAGCAGCTTCTCGGACAGCAGCAGGTCGAGGACAAACTTTTCATCGTTGTGGATCGGGCAGACCTTCGGGTCGATCCGTGGAAAGGCATACAGCGCGCCCATCGGTTTGACACAACTGACGCCGGGAATGTCGTTGAGCAATTCCCAGGTGCGATTGCGTTGTTCCAGGAGCCGGCCCTGGGGCAGGACCAGGTCATTGATGCTCTGGTAGCCCCCCAGCGCCGTCTGGATCGCATGCTGGCTCGGCACGTTGGCACACAAGCGCATGTTGGCCAGCATGTCGATGCCTTCGATGTAGCTCTGGGCATGGTGCTTGGGCCCGGAGATGGCGATCCAGCCGGAGCGGAAACCGGCGACCCGATAGGACTTGGACAGGCCGTTGAAGGTCAGGCACAACAGGTCCGGCGCCAGGGAGGCGGTGCACACGTGCACGGCGTCGTCGTAAAGGATCTTGTCGTAGATCTCGTCGGAGAACACCACCAGGTTGTGCTGGCGGGCCAGTTCCAGCATGCCCAGCAGCACTTCCCGGGAGTACACGGCACCGGTCGGGTTGTTCGGGTTGATGATCACCAGTGCCTTGGTATTGGGCGTGATCTTGGCCTTGATGTCCGCCAGGTCGGGAAACCAGTTGGCCTGTTCGTCGCACAGGTAATGCACCGGGTTGCCGCCGGACAGGCTCACCGCGGCGGTCCACAGCGGATAGTCCGGTGCCGGCACCAGCACTTCGTCGCCGTTGTTGAGCAGGGCCTGCATGGACATCACGATCAACTCGGACACGCCGTTGCCCAGGTAGATGTCCTCGATGCCGATCCCTTCGACCTGCTTCTGCTGGTAATACTGCATCACGGCCTTGCGCGCACTGAACAGGCCCTTGGAGTCGCTGTAGCCCTGGGCGGTCGGCAGGTTGCGGATGACGTCCTGGAGAATTTCATCGGGCGCTTCGAAACCAAAGGGGGCCGGGTTGCCGATGTTCAGCTTGAGGATGCGATGACCTTCCTCTTCCAGGCGCTTGGCGTGCTTGAGCACCGGGCCGCGAATGTCGTAGCAGACGTTGGCGAGCTTGTTCGATTTGCTGACCTGCATGGCGATGTGTTCCCGAAAATGAACGATCCAGGCGGCGTATGAACTACCGTACTGGGAATCCTGCGTCTGTGCCCAGGCCTGACGCGGTATAGGCGCCACAATCCGTTTGAATGCGCGTGACGTGACTGCCAGACTGGCGTCTGACGAGGCGCAATCATACGTGCCGCCCGATCTGCGGAAAAGCGCCGGATCGGGCTTTTTCAATTGCCGAGGTAGGACGATGGAAAAGTTGGAAAAAACCCTTGAAGAATGGCGCGCCATGCTTGACCCGGAGCAGTACAACGTCTGTCGGTTGAAGGGCACCGAGCGGCCATTCTCCGGTAAATACAACGCCACCAAGACCGACGGTGTGTATCACTGCATCTGCTGCAACGAGCCGTTGTTCGATTCGCAGACCAAATTCGATTCGGGCTGTGGCTGGCCGAGTTTCTACGCGCCGATCGAAGGCAGCGCGGTGGTGGAAGTGCGGGACGTCAGCCACGGCATGATTCGCACCGAGGTGGTCTGCGCCAAATGCGATGCCCACCTGGGCCACGTCTTCCCCGACGGCCCGCCGCCCACGGGGTTGCGCTACTGCATCAACTCGGTGTGCCTGGATCTCGTGCCCCGCGATTAAATTGGCCGCCGCCTTGTGGCGAGGGGATTTATCCCCGCTGGGTTGCGCAGCGACCCCAAAAGGCTGAATGCGATCAACCTGAGACACCGAAGTTACCGTTCTTGGGGCTGCTGCGCAGCCCAGCGGGGATAAATCCCCTCGCCACAGGTCTGTTCGGCTGCAGCATCATCGATGTCCATACCGATCTCTATAATTAAATTGCACACGATTTAATTGATCGCTATCTTCATCATCCAACCTTTAACCGGAGCCTTGCCATGAGCGACAACCTGCTGAGCATCCCGTGCACCACCATCAAGGGTGAGCAAAAGACCCTCGCCGATTTCGCCGGCAAGGCTGTGCTGGTGGTCAACACGGCCAGCCAGTGCGGGTTCACCCCGCAATACAAGGGGCTTGAGGCGTTGTGGCAGACCTACAAGGACCAGGGCCTGGTGGTGCTGGGCTTTCCCTGCAATCAGTTCGGCAAGCAGGAGCCGGGCAATGAAGGGGCGATCACCGAGTTCTGCGAGCTGAACTTCGGCGTGAGCTTTCCGCTGTTCAAGAAAGTCGAAGTCAACGGCGCCAACGCCCATCCGCTGTTCGTCCAGCTTAAACAGCGTGCCCCCGGCGTACTGGGGTCCAAAGGCATCAAGTGGAATTTCACCAAGTTCCTGATCGGCAAGGACGGTCAGGTGGTCAAGCGGTTTGCCCCGACCACCAAGCCCCAGGACCTGACCGGCGAGATCGAAGCGCTGCTCAAATGAATGACCTGTCAGCCGATTCGCTGAAGCTCGACAGCCAGTTGTGCTTCAAGCTGTACGCCGCTTCACGTGCGGTGATTCGTGGCTATAAGCCGATGCTCGATCAGCTTGGCCTGACCTACCCGCAGTACCTGGCCATGCTGGTGTTGTGGGAATGGCAGGACACGGCCCCGCCACAGCCGACGGTCAAGGCCCTGGGTGAACGTTTGCTGTTGGATTCCGGCACGCTGACGCCGCTGCTCAAGCGCCTGGAACAGTTGGACCTGGTCCAACGCCAGCGTTCGGCACGGGACGAGCGGGAGGTGCACTTGAGCCTGTCGGCGGCGGGACGGGCTTTGCGCGAACAGGTCGGCCCGCTCAAGGCCCGCCTGTTATGCGACAGCGGGGTCGATCTGGACCGCCTGGGCGCGTTGCGAGACGGTCTCGATCATCTGCTGGGCCAGATCAAAGCGCTGACGTAGTGCGCACCCACTGGTCCAGTACGGCTGCCAGCTCTTCGCGGCGGAACGGCTTGGACAGGTAATCATTCATGCCAGAGGCCCGGCAGCGCTCGCGTTCTTCGGGCATCGCGTTAGCCGTCAGCGCAACGATCGGCAGGTCCGACCAACGCCCGCTGCGGCGAATCTGCCGACTGGCTTCGTAACCGTCCATCACTGGCATGTTGCAGTCCATCAACACCAGGTCGAACACCCGCTGTTCCAGTTGATCCAGCGCTTCGACGCCGTGGGCCGCGACGGTGACTTCGCAGCCCAGTTTCACCAGCATGCCCTTGGCCACCAGTTGGTTGACCGGATTGTCCTCCACCAGCAGCACCCGTCCACGCTTGGACGGCGTCAGGGTTTCGATCTGTGCGTCGTTGATGGTGGTCGCCTCGCTTTGGATGGCGCGCCGCACAATCTGGTACAGCGCATGGCGCGCCAGCGGTCGGGCCTGTTGTATCAACGGGGCGAGGGCGGCGGCCTCTTCGCCGGGCATGAAGCTGCCATAGGCGGTCACCAGCAGGATCGGTGCGTCAAAGGTCGGCCGCAGATTGAACAGGCATTCCGGGCAGTCGGTGATCAGCACGTCAGGCTTGAGTCCCAGCAGCCCGTCATCGATGGAGCGCTGCACATAATCCAGACCCCATCCCGGCAACAACATGCCCAGCAACTCGGCCAGGCCGCTGCTGCTGGCGGTGATCGCGACGACGTTGCCGCGCAACGGTTCGACCGGTGTGGCAGGGAGATGGCAGGGCAGGGGCAGGTCTGCGCAGAACTGACTGCCAAAGCCCGCTTCGGAACTGATCGTCAATCGGCCCTGCATGGCTTCGCAGAGGTTGTAGGTCAGTGCCAGGCCCAAGCCGGTGCCGCCAAACTGGCGGGTAATCCCGGCGCCGGCCTGGGTGAACGGCTGCAGGATTCTCGCCTGGGCTTCCTGGGGAATGCCGATACCGGTGTCGCAGACTTCGATTCGCACGCCGCCCTCGTAATGGCTCAACTTCACGTCGACCCGGCCGAAACGTGTGAACTTCAGTGCGTTGGACAGCAGGTTGCTGACGATCTGGCGTACCCGGGTCGGGTCGCCGAGCACCTGCGCCGGGAACCGGGGATCGATCAGGCAGGCCAGCTCGACACTGGGGGCCGCGTTCTGGGAAAGCAGGTTGGCGGTATCCTCCACCAGGGCGCCGAGGTCGAACGGGATGCGTTCGAGCTCCAGTTGCCCGGCGTCGAATTTCGACAGGTCGAGGATGTCGTTGAGCAACTCGACCAAGACTTTGCCCGAGTCATGGGCGATCGAGAGCTGTTGCTGTTGTTCGGCCGTCAGGGGACCGTCCAGGGACAGCGCGATCATTCCCAGCAGGCCGTTGAGCGGCGTGCGGATCTCGTGGCTCATGTTGGCGAGGAATACGGAGCGGGCTTCGGCCATATCCAGCGCCGTGCGCCTGGCCACCTCCAGCTCTTCGTTGGACTGGCTGAGGCGGGCGTTGATGGCCTTGAGTTCGGCAGTGCGTGCCGAGACGATGTTTTCCAATTGCGCCAGGTATTCGGTGAGGCGATTTTCGGCGGTGCGCCGCTGTTGGATTTCCGTGGAGATATTTTCGAACTGCTGGTTGGCGACGGACACCAGCACGCCGATTTCATCGGACTGGTGGCCGGAAGGGCATTCCAGGCGGTTCTGTTCGCTGCTGCTGGGGTCGCGGCTGCTCAGTTCGCGGATGACCCGCACCAGAGGCTTGGTCAGCATCACGTAGAACAGCGCCAGCAGCAGGCCGGTCAGGATCAGGCTGCGGGCGAAGCCGTTGAGCAAGGTGACCTCGGCGCGGCGCAGGAAACGACTGCCGAACGCATAGGTGTCGACGTCCAGTCGCAGCAGGCCCAGGGATTCGCCGGGCAAGTGGTCCAGGTAGAGCCGGTCCTCGAACTGGCGCTGGGCACCGAACAGGAAGTCGCTGATGAACCGGTAGCTGCTTTGCAGCTCGGGCCGCTTGACGCTGGCCAGCACGGTATTGTTGTTGTCGATCAGCTCGGCGCCGATGATGGCCGGTGAGCGCAACAGGCCCATGGCCAGTTCCTGGGCGAGTTCGGCGTCGATGTTGTAGGCGATGCGCGAGGCCGGGTTGTGGCTGATTTCCAGCAGCGACAGGATTTCACGGTTGATCGACGCGTCTTCGCTGGCATAATCGATGCCGATCTGCATCAGGCTGAGCAAAGTGCCCAACACGAAGCCCACGAGGACAGTCAGGCGGGCCTGCTTATAGGAAAGCCGTTGGGTGAATCTGATGTCCATTGAGTGATGAACCACTTACGTTTCCCTTCGCCGGTCAAGCATAGCTGATCATCTCTGAATTCCGGTGCGGCCGGTGTGTATTGTGTGAAGTAGACCCGCCATTGGATAAGGCGTTTCGTTGTTGGAGCGCCATCATTACTGTGAACCTTTCCGAGGAAAAGACGTGGACTCGCGATTGAATGCTTTTCTTGAGCGTGCCGATGCCGTGCTGGCCCGGATCGAGCCTTTGCTGCCGGCGCCCCGGCCCGCCATCGATTGGACCCAGACCCTGGCCGCCCGCTGGCAGCGTGACGGGCGCAGTGGCTACCTGTTGCCGCTGCACGTCAGCCTCGACATGCACCTGTCGGACCTGATCGGCGTGGATCGCCAGGTCGAACAACTGGGCCGCAACACCCGGCAGTTCATCGATGGCATGCCCGCCAACCATGCCTTGCTCTGGGGCTCGCGTGGCACCGGCAAGTCGTCGCTGGTGCGCGCCCTGTTGGCCGAACATGCTTCGCATGGCCTGCGGTTGATCGAGATCGAACGCGATCACCTGGCCGATCTGCCCCGGGTGGTCGAGCAGGTTGCGAAACTGCCGCAGCGCTTCGTGTTGTTCTGCGATGACTTGTCGTTCGAGTCCGGCGAAGGCGATTACCGCGTGCTCAAGAGTGTGTTGGATGGCTCCTTGGAGCAGGCGCCGGACAATGTGCTGCTGTATGCCACTTCCAACCGTCGCCACCTGGTGCCGGAAAAGGAGAGCGACAACGAGAATTGGAAACGGGTCGACGGCGAACTTCACCCCAGCGAAGCGGTGGAGGACAAGATCGCCTTGTCCGACCGCTTCGGCTTGTGGCTGTCGTTTTATCCGTTTACCCAGGAGCATTTCCTCAACGTCGTGGAGCACTGGATCGGCGAACTGGCGGCCAAGGCCGGGCTGGCCTGGCAGCGCGACGAAGCGCTGGATGTGCTGGCGGTGCGCTGGGCAACCGGTCGCGGCAACCGCAACGGACGTTGCGCTTATCAGTTCGCCCGTTATTGGGTAGGCCTGAAATTGTTGGAGCACAAGGCATGATCGATTTGAAGGGCACCGGTGCAGGCCTCGATGGCTACGACTTGTTATCGGCACAGTTGGAATCCTTGCTGGCCGATGAGCGTGACTTCATCGCCAACGCCGCGCAGTTCTCGGCCTTCCTGTCCAGTCAGTTGGACGACCTGAACTGGGCCGGCTTCTATCTCAATCGCAACGAAGAGCTGGTCCTGGGGCCGTTCCAGGGCCAGATCGCCTGTGTGCGGATTCCCTTTGGCCGTGGCGTGTGTGGCACGGCGGCAGCGACCCGGCAGACCCAGCGCGTCGAAGATGTCCATGCCTTCGCCGGGCACATCGCCTGCGATAGCGCGTCGAACAGTGAACTGGTGGTGCCGCTGGTCAAGGACGGGCGCCTGATCGGCGTGCTTGACCTGGACAGTCCGAAACTGGCGCGTTTTACCGAGCATGATCAAGCTGGCATTGAAGCATTGGCTGCGATATTCCTGCGCCTGACGGATTGCTGATCATGCCTTCAGCCCGGCCTTGACCAGCAGACTGTCGGGGTCGACCTCGTCGATCTGGTGCGGGTCGAGGAACTGCTCGGCGTAGCTCAGGTAGATCTTTTCTTCGATGAACAGCCAGAACAGTTCGGGATCAATATGGGCGTCACGGCACATGGTGGCCATGATGCCCAGGGCCTCGCTCAGCGTCTTGGCTTTCTTGTAGGGCCGGTCGGCCGCCGTCAGTGCTTCGAAAATGTCGGCGATGGCCATCATCCGTGCCGGCAGGCTCATCTCCTCGCGCTTGAGGCGCTTGGGGTAACCGCTGCCGTCCATTTTCTCGTGGTGACCGCCGGCGATCTCCGCCACGTTGTTCAGGTGGCTGGGGAAGGGCAACTGACTGAGCATCAGGATCGTCTGCACCATGTGATGATTGATGACGTAGCGTTCCTCGCGAGTCAGCGTGCCTCGCGTGATGCTCAGGTTGTAGAGTTCGCCCCGGTTGTATTTCCAGGCCGGCACATCGAGCTGGAAGCCCCATGGGTTGTCCGCCGGGATCAGCTCGGCCGCGTGGCGCTCGAACAGGTGTTCGGGCTTGTCCGCCAACAGCGGCTCGGTGACCGGCAATGTCGGCTTGGGCGTGCGGGCCTGGCGCCGGTTTTCTTCCCAGGAAACCCCCAGGCGATCATCGAGGGTCCGGGTCCACGGGCGTTGCGCGATGTGTCGCAGGCGTTGCAGATCAGCCTCGGCCATGGTTTCGGAGCCCAGGTTGCAGCGGGCGACGAAAGCAAAGTCGTCATCCAGGGCCGTCAATGTCGCGTCACGCTGTCGTGCCAGGAACGACGACTCGCCCCCGTTTGCCACGGCCTGCCAGTAATCGACCCAGGCGTCGCGCTTGAGTACTTCGAAACGGGTGCGTATCTCATGGATCCGGTCGTTCAGGGTTTCCAGTTTGGTGGCTTTGTCGACGACGTATTCGGGGGTGGTGACCTTGCCGCAATCGTGCAGCCAGGCGGCGATGTGCAGGGCTTCCCATTCATCCTCCGTGGGCCGATAGGCGCTGAACGCCGGGGCCTGGCTGGCGGCGGCGGCCTGGGCGAGCATCAGGGTCAGGACCGGCACCCGCTGGCAATGGCCGCCGGTGTAGGGGCTCTTGGCATCGATCGCGCCGGCCAGCAGTTGGATGAAAGCGTCCAGCAGTTGCTTTTGCTTGGCTTGCAGGCGCTGGCCCTCGATGCTCACGGTGGCGGCGCCGGACACGGCTTGCAGGAAGGCGATGCGGTCGGGCTGGAGTTTTTCCAGGTCGGCTTCGGTGCCGCTGTCGGTAATCAGCAACACCAATACGCCGACGGTTTCCTGGTGGCGATTGCACAGGCGGATGCCGATCAGGTGGACCCGAGGCGAGTCCAGTGCCTG
This sequence comes from Pseudomonas sp. NFACC04-2, assembly GCF_900119265.1. Classification (NCBI taxonomy): domain Bacteria; kingdom Pseudomonadati; phylum Pseudomonadota; class Gammaproteobacteria; order Pseudomonadales; family Pseudomonadaceae; genus Pseudomonas; species Pseudomonas sp. NFACC04-2. The sequence goes on along the minus strand of NZ_FPJC01000009.1, from coordinate 201,843 downwards.
CAGGATGCCTTGCAGGTCGGCAGCCTGCTCGAAGCCCAGGGAGGTCACCAGATTGTCCGAGACGGCCAGTTGTTGGAGCCATGGCGGGCTATCGCCTGCCTGTAGCTCATGACTGCGCAGCTTGAAGGCGTCGAGGTCCCTGGGGGTTCCATCGATCACCAGCCCATAGGGCTTGAGCCGGTTTTCGTCGTTCTCGCGCAGGTAGATCAGGCCGGCCTGGGCCTGGCCGATTTTCACGGTTTCGAACAACACTCGCTCCAGCAACGGTGCGAAGCGGGTTTCGGCGCGCAGGCTGGCGGTGATTTCAAAGAAACTTGCCAGGGTCTCTTTCATGCGTGCCATCGAGACACTCAACTGATCGACCTCCAGCACCGGGGAGCGGCGGGACACCGGGTAGTTGAAGTCAAAGCTGCGAATGGCGTCGGCCTCCCGCACCAGTTCGCGCAAGGGCTTGACCAGAATCCTGGACGTCAGCCAGCCCAGGGGCAGGCACAGCAGCAGGGTGGCCAAGGTGATGAGCGCGCCTTGCCATCGCATGCGATAAGCGTTGTCCAGCAGCTCATCCTCAGGCACCAGCAACGCCAGTTCCAGGCCTTGGGGCCCGCCTTCCTGCATGTGGCTGCGCGAAACGATCCACTGGCGTCCGGCCGCTTCCAGGCGGGCCGTGTCAGTGTTGTCGTCGAGGACCGCGGCAATGGCCGGGTTGAGGTCGCGGGCCTTGACCAGGCGAGCCGACTGGGCGTCGGCGAGCAGCCGGTCGCTGTCGGGATAACCCACCGCGTTGCCCTTGGGATCGAGCAACACGATCTCGGTGCCGGTGGTCACCTTGTGCTTGGCCAGGGTCTGGGACAGGGCTGCCAGGGTCAGGTCGGCGCCGATGACCGCCTGTTCGCCGCTGCGCCGGGCGAGGGTGGTGCCGACGTTATGCGTGGAGAAGAAAACGTAGGGCTCGGTGGTGATCTGCTCGGCACTGCCGACGGCACTGCGAAACCAGCCGCGGCTGCGCGGATCGTAGGTTTCGTCGGCCATGTCCCGGCGGTCGATGAGCGTCAGGGTTTCATCGTAGAACAGCGATTGGGAATGGACCGGGCCCTGCTCGGTGGCTCGCTCAACGGTCCAGACCTGGTAGGCCGCCTCGGTGGGTGCCTGCAGGGCGGTTTTCAGCGCCGTGGTGCGCAATGGCCGGACCATCAGGAAATTGCCGCGCTGATCGCCCAGGTACAACGACGCCAGGTTCGGGTTGTCCCGCAATGCACGGCTGAAGGGCACGAGCAGGGCCAGGCGTTGCGCCATCTGTGGCGCGCGTGTCGCTGGGTAGTCGGCCAGCAGGCTCAGCAGGTGGCGGATGGGTTCGTAGGTGTCATACAAGTCCAGGCGCACCTCCTGTTCAATGCGGTTGAACAGTTTTTCACTGCTGGACAGGATGATTTGCGTGGTTTGCCGGTAGTTGAAAATACCCAGCACCACCCCGGTCAACAACAAAAGCAGGGTAAACATCACGCTGATGTGGACATGCAGGGGGAACCGGCGTTTGTCCGGACGCGGTGCGCTGGGCATTGCAGTCACTCCAAGTGTCAGGGGGCTCGATGGGTGTTTCCGCGTGCAAGGGAAACCGATCGAGACCCCCCCAGGTACGCACTGCTGAGCGAATAGCATAGTAAACGCTGGATTATTTTGCCTTGGCGATCTCCGTTTCCAGGGCCTGCTCCAGTTCGGTCATGGCGCGGTCGAGGGCGTCGATGCAGGCGCTGATTCGTTCAGGTGCCTGTGCCAGACGACACGCCTGCTCCAGCGCCTCGCACCGCTGGATCAGCGTGGTCGCCTGGACGATGCGGGCGACGCCTTTTATTTTGTGCGCCGTTTCGGTCAGCGCTTGGCGATTTGCGCCCTGGGCGACGTCGAGCAGCTCCTGGCGATCCGTGCGGCTGCTACTGAGTAACTCGGCCAGCAGGCGCCGGTTGGACGAAGGGTCGCCGCCGGTCAACGCCTGGAGACTGTGCACGCTGAAAGCCGCTGGGTGAGCGACGGGTTTGACCGTCTTGATCCACTGGCTCAAGGCGCTCAGGCTGATCGGTTTGAACAGGCAGTCATCCATTCCAGCGTCCAGGCAGCGTTGTTTTTCCTCCGGTTGAGCATTGGCGGTGAACCCCAGGAGGGTGCAGGGCGGCCGTCGCTGTTCGGACTCATCGCGACGAATCGATCGGGCCAGTTCGTAACCGCTCATGATGGGCATGTTGCAATCGGCAATGACCAGATCGAAATGGCCTTTGCGCCAGACCTCGAGCCCGTGGGCACCATCGTGGGCGACCCGGTAGTGATGGCCGAGGTATTCCAATTGCTGGGACATCAGCAGGCGGTTGGCGGAGTGATCGTCCACGATCAGGACGTTCAAGGCGGCCTGGGCCGTTTCGATGACCGGTTCGAGTGGAACGCCAACCGGCGCCGTCGACAGGACGGTCAGTTGCAGGTGGACCTGGACCTGGGTGCCGACCCCGGCTTGGCTGCTCATATGCAGGTTGCCGCCCATCATCCGGCACAGGTTGCGACTAATCACCAGCCCCAGTCCCGCGCCTTTGCGGGCCATTCTGCTGGTGTTATCGACCTGGGCAAAAGGCTCGAACAGGCGTTGCAAGTCTGCCGGGCCGATGCCGATGCCGCTGTCGTTGACCTCCAGATGCATGTGCAGGACGTCGTCCCGCCCGGTTGGCGATAGCCGGACCTTGACCACGACCTGGCCCTGCTCGGTAAATTTGAGGGCATTGCTGATCAGGTTCGACAGCACCTGCTTGAATCGCAAGGGGTCCATCAACACGTCAGGGTCGCCCTCGGCGGCATCGAACTGCAGCGACAACGCCAGGTTCTTCTGCCGGGCCACGCCCTCGAAGACCCGTATGACCGAGTGCAGCAGGGGCCTGAGATTGACGCGTTCGGGAGCCAGGCTCAGATGGCCGGATTCGATACGGGCGATGTCCAGGATATCGCCGATCAATTCGAGCATGCCGGAGGCCGATTCGTAGGCGACTTCGATGGTCGAACGGTCCACGTGGCCCTTGTCGGCGTGTTTCAGGGCCAGCTCGAGCATGCCGATCACCGCGTTCATCGGGGTGCGGATTTCATGGCTCATGGTGGCCAGGAACGTGCTTTTGGCGCGGTTCGCGTCATCGGCCCGTTGCTTGGATGCGCGCAGTTCCTCGAACAGCTGCCGTCGTTCACTGATGTCGATCCAGCCGCCGATGATGCCTTGCACTTGCGCGGCGGAGTTTCGGTAGGGAAGGATCCAGTGATAGATCGTCAGTTTCCGGTCGCCGATGTGCAGGGGACGGTCCACGATCAGGGCGGTGCCTTCGGCCATGACGCGCTGGTAGTCCGCCTGGTACTCCTGCGCTTCGAAGGCGTTGCTCATGGAACCTGGCATCAAGTCCTTGCCGATGACGTCTTCGCGCCTGGCGTTGAACGCTTCCAGGTAACTGTCGTTGCAGCTCTGCAGGATGCCGTTGCGATCCCTCACGTAGATGGGGTGAGGGGTGCCATTGAGCAGTGAATGCATGAATTCGAGTTGATCGTTGAGGGCCAGTTCCGCCCGTTGGCGTTGCCTGATCTGGCGCTGCATGTAGGCGTTCCACGCCAGGGAAAGCAGCAGTAACAGGCCGACGCCCGCGACGACCTGGAAGAACAGGCGGTTGTAAGTGCGCCATGTGTGTTCCGAGGGCGAGACGTAGCCGCGCCAGCGGCTGTTGATGATGCCCAGTTCGTCGGGGTCGATGCTGGTCAGGGCCTTGTCGAGGATGGCGTTCAACTCGCTGGCGTGTTTGGCCGTGGCCAGCGCGAACAGTGCCTGTTGGGTGCCCACCGTGCTGCTGATCTGCAACCTGTCCCGCCACGCATGGGAGGAGATGAAGTAGTTGGCCATCACCTGCGAGTTCACGCTGCCGTCGACCTGGCCATGGGCAAGCATTTCCACGGCGCGCAAGGGACCGTCCGTTTCGATGATCCGGATGCTCGGGTACTGACTGCGAAGCCATTCAACGAGCGGATTGCCCGTGGCGATCGCCAGGCTGGCGTGGCCGAACTGATCGAGCGTGGTGGGCGTGTCGGACGCCTTGCGGGTCAGCAGGACGAACGAGCTGTCGACGTAGGGGCGGCTGAATTTCAACTGGCGTTGCCGCTCATTGCTGGGCAACAGCGCCGCGATCATGTCGGCTTGATCGTTGAGGACCGCGGCAATCATTTCACTGTCGTTCTGGCGGCGCTGGATGTCCAGGCGCAGGCCGGTGCGCAGCCGGATCAGCTCCAGCAGGTCGGCGCTGATGCCGCGAAAATCGCCGTCCGTATCGAAGAAGGTGAAGGGGGCAGAGGTTTCGTTCACCACCACCCTGACCACCGGATGCCTGGCCAGCCAGCGTTGCTCGCGGTCGGTCAGTTGTACCCGGTGGTCCGTGAGGTACAGGTCGCTGCCTGCGCTCCAGCGCTTGGCAATGGCTGTCTGTTCGGCGATGGGGACCTGGTTCAGCGTCGCGTTGATGATCTCCAACAAACGGGTATCGCCACGGCGTACGGCGAAACCGAATCCATAGGATTCATGTTTGCCGAAGCTGGCCATGCGAATGTTGCTCAAGTAACCCTTGTTGATCATGTAGTGGGTGGACAGGGTATCGCCGAGAAATACATCGGCCTGGCCAAAGGCGACGGCATTGATAGCGTTCTGGTAGGACGGGTAGGTGGTGATGATTGCCTTGGGGTAGAGTTTTTCGATTTCCTGCAGCGGCAGGTAGTGATAGACCATGCTCAAGCGCAAACCCTTGAGGTCTTCATTCAGGGGGCGGCTTTCATTCGTTCGGGTGACGAGAACGGGTTGGTCCACTGCGTACGGCGTCGAGAGCGTAATGTCGGGGTCGCGGGCCTCGAAGCCGTTGGCGGTGCCAAGCATGTCGATTTGCCCGTCCTTGAGCGCCGCCATGGCTTCCTCACGGGAGGCGAAACGCAGGACTCTCATGGGCAAGCCGGTGGACTTGGCGAGGATGTCGGCATAGTCGGCGGTCAAGCCTTCGTAGTCGCGTCCGCTGGCGGAGAGATCGAAGGGCGGGTAATCCGGTGCGGAAGTGCCCAGGACCAGTTCCCGCCGGCTTTTTAGCCAGGCGCGGTGAACATCATCGAGCTTGATCTCGGCCTGGGCCATGGACGAGCGCCCCAGCAGCGTGTATTGCCCGGGCGCATCCGGTGTCGCCGCGAGCACTCCTGTATATAACGCTGCGCTGATCAGCAGGAGACATTCGGTTATGCGTCTGAGCATCCTGTTTTCTCACACCAGCGCGTTGCGCTTCGCCATTTCGATCAGCTCGACCAAGGACTTGACCTTGAGTTTCTGCATCAGGCGTTTTTTATAAGTACTGACGGTTTTATTGCTGAGAAACATCCCCTTGGCTATTTCCTTGTTGGTTCGGCCCTGGGCAAAAAGTTGCAGTACCATCAGTTCGCGGTCATTGACGCTTTTGAAAAGGTCCAGCTCTATACTGCGTGGATCATCCGGGCGTACCGGGTTCAGCGCCTGGCTGGGGAAGTAGTTATAGCCGGACAATACCGCTTTGATCGCGCTGACAAGTTCGCTGAGGTCTTCCTGTTTGCAAACGTAACCCGAGGCACCGGATTGCATGCATCGGATACCGAAGAGCGTCGGCGACTGTGCCGTGAGCACCAGTGTCTTGAGCGGCGTGGTCATGGCGTTGAAGCGGGACAGAATTTCCAGCCCGTCAAGTTTGGGGATGCTGATGTCCAGGATAACCAGGTCTGGCATGCATTCGCGCACCATTTGCATCGCGTCGACGCCGTTGTCAGTTTCTCCCACGACCTTATAGCCTTCATGTTCCAGGAGCATGCGAACGGCGAGGCGGATGACCGGATGATCGTCGACAATGAAAACGGAGTTCATGAATAAATTACCCTGCGAACTTGAATAAAGCGCGCACCTTAGCCCACTTACAGCCAGGGTCGTACGAAGAGACGGGCATGCAACTTCAATTTCGGAAGTTTCCTACAAAAAAAGAGGCAAGATATTACGATGTAATCGGTTTTTTAGTAGGTGGATGACAATAAGACGGGGAATTTTGACGGTGTGAGAAGGGATATTTCTTTGATTGGAGTTGTTTGCGTAAACAAAGGAGGCGTTTTAATCGAGGTTTGTGTAAGCCATACATTATTTATCTACTTCAAACTTCTTGTGGGGTGACACTACAAAATCCACATGCACCGCCCCCCTGTGGGAGCGAGCAAGCTCGCTCCCACATTTTTCGAAGTGCTGCCAACGCTGCCTTTTATTGGCGCGTGCGGCCTGTCATCTCCTGGGCCATTTCGCTGGCGTAGCTGTCGGTCATGCCGGCGATGAAGTCGATCATTCGCAGGAATGCGCCATGCAAAGGGCCATTGGGATCCGGTGCATTGTTCCCCAGCAGGTCGAGAATGCGGCGATTCTTGAATGAAGGCGTGCGGCCGCCGTGCTGTTCGAGGGCTGCGCCGCAAAAGCCGTTGAGCAGAATTTCCAACGTTGTATAGGCGCCGATTTCGTGCAGGGTCTTGCGCTTGTCCTGGAAGATTTTCCGGCGCGCCATGTCCTTGGCATTCAACACGCAGCGTTTGGCCGGGCCGTGCATATGTTCCACCAAGTCCCCTGGCAGCGTGCCGGCAAGCAACGCTTCCTGCTGCTCGACAAACGCCCGGGCGGCGGCGTTGGTCAGGTGTTCGATGGCCTTGCCTCGCAGGATCGCCAGTTTGCGCCGCCGCGAGTCCAGCGGCCCCAGTTGCCGGTAGGTGTCCGGAAGATCGTCGCCCACCAGGTCCAGGAGCAGCGATTCCACCTGTGGGTACTCCAGAAGATCCATCTCCACGCCATCTTCCAGGTCGATCAGCGCGTAGCAGATGTCATCGGCGGCCTCCATCAGGTACACCAGTGGATGTCGTGCCCAACGTTGATCCTCGATCTGTGGCAAGCCGAGCTTGTGGGCAATCTGCTCCAGCAGTGGCAGTTCGCTTTGGTAGCAACCGAACTTGTGCTTCTTGTAGCCCAGGGAATCGGCGTGGCGGGCGGTCCAGGGGTATTTCAGATACGTACCGAGGGTGGCGTAGGTCAGCCGGGTTCCGCCGTCGAACTGATGGTATTCAAGCTGGGTGAGGACGCGGAAGCCTTGGGCGTTGCCCTCGAAATTGAGGAAGTCGTTGCGTTCGGCTTCGCTCATCGCATCAAGCCAGCCCCGCCCGGCGGCCTGCTGGAACCAGTAGCGAATGGCGTCCTCGCCGGAATGACCGAACGGCGGGTTGCCAATGTCGTGGGCCAGGCAGGCCGATTGCACCACCATGCCCAGGTCGCTCGGCTCGCACCAGTCGGGCAGGGCATTGCGGATGGTTTCTCCCACGCGCATGCCCAGGGAGCGTCCGACGCAACTGACTTCCAGGGAATGGGTCAGGCGCGTGTGGATGTGGTCGTTGCTGGAAACTGGATGCACTTGCGTCTTGCGCCCCAGACGGCGGAAGGCACCGGAAAAGATGATGCGGTCGTGGTCCTTGTGGAAGGGACTACGGCCGAGCTCTTGCGGGCTGTGCAGCGGTTTTCCGAGACGTTCGCGAGTCAGCAGGGTATGCCAATCCAAGGCCGGTTGCTCCGTTCGATAATGTCGATGCCCTAGCTTCCCGGTTCGTGGGTCGCCCTGCAAGGCCTATGGGCCTGCACAGACCGGATACATCACCCTGTGGCACTCGCCACAGGGTGTCGGTCGTCAGGGTTTGCGCAGGTCCTTGGCCAGCTTGACCAACGGCAGCAATGTCGTTGCCAGACGGATCAGGCCTGTCAAGCCACCGCCACCGCCATGGCGGGTCCGTTTGCCGGTGAAGAAGCCGAGCAGGGACACTGCCGCCACGCCCCACAACGGCGCATGCTTGATGCCGAAACCTTCGTGCCAGCTTTGCGTCAAGCCGCGCACCCGATGCAGGGGTTGCAGCAATTGGCGTGTTTCCTGACGGATTTCCTGGCGATGCATTTCCATGCGCAGGCGCACCAGAGCCTTGCGCATTTCCTGTCGTGTCCGGGCTTGAGGAATATCAGGCAGGCTCATGGCAGTAGGCGCTCCCGGTCATTGGCCAGTTCTTCAAGGGTGGCGTTGAAAGGAGAGGACTCGTCGTAGATCGCCGCCTTGAGCCGAAGACCGCAGAACAGGGCCGCCAGCAGGTAGAACAGGCACAGGCCGATAATGCCTGACAGACGATAGGTGTCCCATACCAGGATCAGCACCAGCGCCGAAAGCCCGACCAACAGCAGCAAACCGAACACCAGCGCAAGGCCGGCGAACAGCAGGAGGCTGACGGTGCGTGCCTTCTGTTCCTGCAACTCCATGCCGAACAATTCGACGTGGCTGTGCAGCAAACCAAGAAACGCCGCGCCCAGGCGGCGCGCTGTGGGTTGTGTGCCCGCTTCGGACGAGCCGGATTCGTCGATACCCATGATCAGCGCCGTGTCGCCAACAGACCAATCAGAAAACCAACGCCCGCGGCAATGCCTACCGATTGCCAAGGGTTGGCCTGTACGTACTCCTCGGTGGCGACTACCGCAGCCTGGCCGCGTTCGCGCATGGAGTCTTCGGTCAGCTTGAGCGTTTCGCGGGCGCGCAGGAGGGTTTCGTGGATCTGGCCGCGCAGCGCATCGGCTTGATCGCCTGCCAGCGTCGCGGTGTGATCGAGCAAGCGCTCCGTGTCGCTGACCAGCGTCTGAAAATCTTCCATCAGGATTTCTTGAGCAGTCTTTGCCTGGGTTCTGGCCATGGGTGAATCTCCGTAAGTGACGTCTGAAGCGTTCGAGTATGAGCCTTGCCGGAAGGTTCAGTGCAAGTGACTGGTACAACTTTTGCTCAGGCTTCTGCCATGTACTGGTGCGTCAGCCTGTGCCGGTGCGCTGAAGCTGGGCGAAAGCCCGTAAAACCTTAACCAAATAATCAAAACCCGCGAAGCACCACGAAGCGGGACTTCGTTTTGTCCGCTCTGACGCACCAAAAAAGTTCATTGACCTGCTTGCGGCCAATGAGTCGTTTCAACTTGGTGCGTCCGTGGGGCGAGCGAACCGGTTTGGTGCTTTTTTCAACTTTTCAGGTCTGCCAACACCATGGAAAATATGCAAAGTGCCGTGGACAGTCTGGTCCACAGCTCCAACACGCTGTTCATCCTGCTCGGCGCGGTCATGGTCCTGGCCATGCATGCCGGCTTCGCGTTCCTTGAAGTGGGGACGGTCCGGCAGAAGAACCAGGTCAATGCGCTGTCGAAAATCCTCAGCGATTTCGCGGTCTCGACCCTGGCCTATTTCTTTGTCGGTTATTGGATTTCCTACGGCGTGACCTTCCTGCAGCCGGCGACGGTACTCAGCACCGATCATGGCTACAGCCTGGTGAAGTTTTTCTTCCTGTTGACCTTTGCCGCCGCGATCCCGGCCATCATTTCCGGCGGTATTGCCGAGCGTGCGCGGTTCGCGCCGCAGTTGTGCGCCACGGTGTTGATCGTGGCGTTTGTCTACCCGTTTTTCGAAGGCTTGGTCTGGAACGGCAATTTTGGCTTGCAGGCTTGGTTGCAAGCTCGGTTCGGCGCCAGTTTCCATGACTTCGCCGGTTCCGTGGTGGTGCATGCCATGGGCGGCTGGCTGGCGTTGGCCGCGGTGCTTTTGCTCGGGCCGCGTAATGGCCGCTACCGGGACGGTCGCCTGGTGGCGTTCGCACCTTCGAGCATTCCATTCCTGGCCTTGGGTTCGTGGATCCTGATTGTCGGCTGGTTCGGTTTCAACGTGATGAGTGCGCAGACCCTGCCTGGGGTGAGCGGGCTGGTGGCGGTCAATTCGTTGATGGCTATGGTGGGCGGTACCGTGGCGGCATTGATTGTCGGGCGCAATGACCCAGGCTTCCTGCACAACGGCCCGCTGGCCGGGTTGGTGGCGGTCTGTGCCGGTTCCGACCTGATGCACCCGGTGGGTGCGCTGGCCACCGGTGCCATTGCCGGTGCCTTGTTTGTCTGGTGCTTCACGGCGGCCCAAGGCAAGTGGAAGATCGACGACGTACTCGGCGTCTGGCCGCTGCACGGGCTGTGCGGGGTCTGGGGTGGCATTGCCTGTGGCGTCTTTGGCCAGGGTGCCCTGGGCGGCCTGGGTGGGGTCAGCCTGATCAGCCAGTTGATTGGCACGGCGCTGGGCGTTGTCGTCGCCTTGGCCGGTGGGTTCGCGGTCTATGGCGCGATCAAGGCCGTGGTGGGGCTGCGCCTGACCCAGGAAGAAGAGTATTACGGCGCCGACCTGTCGATTCACAAGATCGGTGCGGTCAGCCAGGACTGATCGTTGCACTAAGGTTCCTTGTCCTGGTTGCCTGGGTAAAAACCGTGGAGCAGGCGATAACGATCATGACGGACCTGATCCACATGATGCCGGACTTGTTGTTCGGGCAGGCCGAGCATGATCAGGGCGTGGGACGCGAGCATCAGGCTCGATTCCAACAGCTCCGGGACCACTTCGCTGGCCCCGGCTGCCTGCAACTCGGCCAATTGGCTGTCGTCTCGGGTGCGCACCAGGATCGGCACCTGTTGGTTGACCCGCCGGGCCGCCTTGAGCACGGTGATGGCGATGTCGGTCTTGTCCACCGCGATCACCAATAGCCTGGCGCGGCTCAAGCCAACGGCGGCGAGCAGATCACCCCGTCGCGAATCGCCGTAATGCACGCAGTTTTCCCCGACGGTGGCTTCCTGGATGATCACCGGGTCGTCATCCAGGGCGACGAACGCCTGGCCTTCACGGCGCAGGAAGCGCCCGATGGACTGGCCGACGCGCCCGTAGCCGCAAATCACCACGTGATCCGACAAGCCGGCATTGAGTGCGCTGATCTGGTCCAGTTGCGCCTCTTCGTTGGGTTTGCGATGCAGGCGCGCGGCGATGCGTGGCGCCGCACGCAGCAACAGCGGGGTCAGCAGCATCGAGCAGAACGTCGCGGCCAGCAGCAGGCCGCTGATGTCGGCGGGCATGAGGCGGTTCTGTTGCATCAGCGCCATCAAGGCAAAACAGAATTCGCCGCCCTGGGCCAGGGCCAGACCACTGCGCCAGGCGGTTTCCCCATCACTGCCGCGCCATTTCACCAAGGCGGCGACCACGCAGCCCTTGAGGAGCATCAAGCCGAGGGTCAATCCGAGGATCAAAAGGCCGTCATCGCGGAACAGTTGCAGATCGATCAGCATGCCGATGCTGACGAAAAACAGCCCCAGCAGGATGTCGCGGAACGGGCGTATGTCGGCTTCGATCTGATGCCGGTAGTGGCTTTCCCCCAGCAACATGCCCGCCAGGAAAGCCCCCAGGGCCGGGGACAAGCCGAGCAAGTGGGTCAGCCATGCCGTCAGCAGCACGATCACCAGGGCCAGCAGCACGAACAGTTCTGCGGACCGGGACGCCGCCACTTCATGGAACAGCCGGGGCAACAGCAGCCGGCTGGCCAGCAGCAGGCCACCGAACAACACCAGGGTCTTGCCCAGGGTCAGCGGTAGCGCCCAGTACCACGGGTGCTCGCTGCTGCCGGCGAAGACCGGCACCAGGGTCAACAGCAGTACCGCGACGACGTCCTGGAACAACAACACGCCAATGGCGTTCTGGCCGTGGCTGCTGAAGATCTCGCCCAGGCTGGTCAACTCCTTGCTGACAATGGCGGTGGAGGACAAGGCCAGCCCCGCACCGAGCAGCAGCGCGGCGATCACCGGCGCGCCGCACACGGCCAGCAATCCCGCCAGGAGCGCTCCCGAGCACAACACCTGCAGGCTGCCGAGGCCGAACACGACCCGGCGCAGCTCGAGCATTTTCGACAGGGAAAACTCCAGCCCCAGCGAGAACAACAGGAACACCACCCCGAGCTCGGCCAGGTCTGGCAGTTCTTCGCTGTCGTTGACCCAGTCCAGCGCGGTAGGCCCGACCGCCAGCCCGACACAGAGATAACCCAGTACGGGGGGCAGGCGCAGCCGCCTGAAGAGGGCGATGACCACCAGGGACGAGGCAAGGATGATCAGCAGGTTGGCAAACAAGGGGAACTCCGTTTCAAGACTGCAACGCACAGCGTAGAGGGGAAAACGCTATCAGCGTCGCTGGAAAAGCATTTATGTTCAGTGATTTGCATCAGCGTTTTACCGAAACACCCGGAAGCGAGCCAGCGACTCGACGGTTTTCCGAGGCGGGCCTAGAATGACCGTCTATCTTTTTTGGGTCTACCCGCCATGCTTCCTGAATGCCAGTTGTTCGGCACCCTGGGGTGTCATCTTTGTGAAGTTGCCGAAGGGGTGCTGATGCCTTTCGTCGAACATGGATTGTTGGTGGAGCTGGTGGATATCGCCGAGAACGAGTCCTTTTTCGAAGCCTATGAGCTACGTATCCCGGTCCTGCGCAGGATCGATACTGGTGCGGAGCTGGACTGGCCTTTCGATGACTCCGATCGGGTCGCCGCATTTCTGCGGTGATCCATTTTCCGGCTTCCCTTCATACGAGGCCATTGGCGAAAATCGCGTTCTTCGGTTACTGTATGTTCATACAGCTATCTGGAGTGCATCCCTTGGTCAATGTCGAACAACTGAAAAGCAGCGTAAACAGGATGTCCGCGGACGTTGTGCGTGAGGCGGTCCTGGAGCTGCGCCTGGATGGCCTGGTGACCGAAGGCAAGACGCCTTTCAATAAACTGCATTTCAACACCTGTTTCGCCGAGATCGAAGCATTGTTCCAGCGTGCCGGTTATCACAAACAGTTGGACGTGGTGGGTTACCAGGGGTTGCTGTACGCGCTTTACGATCCCGGTCGCTGGGAAGCGGTGGACGTATTGCGCTGGCTGAAGGAGTTCACCGAAGCGGCGGCTAAATCGACGTCAGTCACGGCGTAAAGCAATCATCGCTGGGCTGACCGGTGCGACTGTCGGATAATGCCGCCTGCAAAAACACCCAAGAGTTTTCAATGTCCGGTTCATCGTTTTCCGCCGCTCATCATCAGGCCAGTACGCTGTATCTGCCGCCCGGCTCCTGGCCGACGGTGCTGGAGTGCCTGTGCGAGCATTTCAATGCCATCAGTCGCGAGCAGTGGCTGGACCGGATCGCCCGAGGCCGGGTATTGGACGGGGAAGGCAGGGCTATCGATGTCGACTTGCCGTACCGCGAAGGCCTGCGCATCCACTACTTTCGTGAAGTACCCGACGAGAAGCCGATCCCGGTGGTGGAGTCGATCCTGTACGCCGACGATCATCTGGTGGTGGCAGACAAACCGCATTTTTTGCCTGTCACTCCGGCGGGCGAATACGTCGAGCAGACCTTGTTGCGACGGCTGATCCGGCGGTTGGACAACCCGCATCTGGTGCCCCTGCACCGCATCGACCGGCACACGGCCGGGCTGGTGTTGTTTTCCGCCAACCCGCACACCCGTTCGGCGTATCAGTCGTTATTCCCGACGCGGCAGATCGAGAAACGCTACCAAGCCATTGCCCGCGCGTTGCCTGGGTTGACCTTTCCCCGGGTGCATAGAAGCCGGATGATCGATGGTGAGCCGTTCTTTCGGATGCAGGAAGGGCCGGGCGAGCCCAATACCGAAACGGCCATCGAAGTGCTGGAAAGACACGGTGACCTGTGGCGCTATAGGTTGTCTCCGGTCACGGGCAAGAAACACCAGTTGCGAGTGCATATGAATGCCCTGGGAGCGGGCATCTGCAACGATCCGTTTTACCCTGACGTGCTCCGGGACGCCGAGGATGACTACGCCAACCCGCTCAAGCTACTGGCGCAAGGGCTGCGTTTCAGCGACCCGGTCACCGGCCAGGAGCGTGTATTCCAGAGCGAGATTACATTGCAGTGGTAGTGCCCATGGTTTTCGACCAGGCATAAAAAAGCCCGCAAATGTTGCGGGCTTTTTCGTATCTGGCGGTAGCGTTGAAGATTACAGGTCTTTAACGGTACGAACCTGATCCTTGTTCACGCGAGTCTGCTTGCCATCCAGTTGTTCGAATTCGTAGAAGCCGCTTTCTTCATCGTAATGGGGGGTATCGACGGCCTGGATTTCGCGACCGTCATTCAAGGTGATCACTGTTGGCGAAGCGCACCCGGCGAGGGTGGCGAGGCCCAGAGCGAGCATGAACGTGGCGAGGGTCCGTTGTGTCATGGTGTTTCTCCGAATGGATTCTTCAAGTTACTGACCTTCAGACGTATACATTGCGCGCAAGTTCCTGGCTAGTGTCAATCTGACACGCCTTTATGTCGGGCCAGCAACTCCGGGGTGTTCAGATTGGCCAGCCGCGGATCGTCGGCAGGGCATTGCAAGGCAACGGCGTGCAGCGCGCGCATAACCCGACCGGGGCTGCGTTCACCTTCGCTCCAGGCTTTTTCGAAGCTCGCTGCCAGGGCCAACGGGATGACACACAGCAGCGGTTCCCAATGCTCGCCGTGCCGCACCATCAATGGCTGATCGGGGTGCTGGCTGGCCGTCCTGCGCATGTTGTCGAGCAGGTTTGCATCGACCTGCGGCACGTCGCACGGCAGCACCAGCAAATACGGGTGCCTCGCAGCCTTGAGACCTGCCCGGATGCCCGCCAGTGGCCCGGGAAAGTCGCCTTCCTCGTCATGCACCAACTGATCGGCATACGGTGCATAACGTTGCGCATTACGGTTGCAGGAAATGATCAGGTCATCGCTCATGGCGCGGGTCTGGCGATGGATATGGGCAATCAGCGGTTCGCCTTGCCACTGCACCAGGCCTTTGTCCTGGCCGCCCATGCGTTGCCCGCGGCCACCCGCCAAGAGCAGAATGGAACAGGATGGCAGCGGCGTAATCGAGGTCATGGCGTGTCTCCGCACGGGCGAAAAAATGAAGCGCTGTGATATAACACCGGGCTGTTTCCTCCACAACTGGACGAGCCTATGAAAGCCAAGGCTGATGTACCTTTCGTGCCGCTCAATATCGCGGTGCTGACAGTCAGTGACACCCGAACCCTTGAAACCGATACGTCCGGGCAGGTCTTCGTCGATCGGCTCACGGCGGCCGGCCACAATCTGGCGGCGCGGGTTCTGCTCAAAGATGATTTGTACAAGATCCGGGCGCAAGTCGCGACCTGGATTGCCGACGACGTGGTGCAAGTGGTGCTGATCACCGGCGGCACCGGCTTCACGGGGCGTGACAGCACGCCGGAGGCCGTCACGTGTCTGCTGGACAAGCAAGTCGATGGGTTTGGCGAGTTGTTCCGGCAAATATCAGTGGCCGACATCGGCACTTCCACTGTGCAGTCCCGGGCGCTGGCGGGCCTGGCCAATGGCACGCTGGTGTGTTGCCTGCCCGGGTCGACCAACGCGGTGCGTACCGGATGGGATGGGATCCTGGCCGAACAATTGGATGTGCGGCATCGTCCGTGCAACTTCGTGGCCCATTTGAAACAGGCAGCCCCTTGTGAATCCCGTGGGTAAACCGGGCAAGGCCGGCGCCTTGATGGCCGTTGAGGTGGCGTTGGAGCGGCTGCTCGAGATGGCGGCGGCGACGCCGATCGTTCAGCGTGAACATTTGCCTTTGGCCGCGGCGTCAGGGCGAGTGCTCGCCGAGGATCTGGTATCGACCCTTGATTTGCCGCCATGGCCCAACAGCGCCATGGATGGCTATGCCTTGCGGTTGGCGGACTGGAACGGCGAGCCGTTGGTGGTCAGCCAGCGGATTTTTGCCGGCCAGGCTCCGGCGCCGCTGGCCGTTGGTACCTGCGCGCGGATCTTCACGGGAGCGCCAGTCCCTGCCGGAGCCGATTGCGTCGAGATGCAGGAAAACGCCATGGTTGAAAGCGACCAGCGGGTGCGGTTTACCGAGCCCATGGTCAGTGGGCAGAACATTCGTCCCCAGGGACAGGAGACCACCGTTGGCGAGCAAGTCCTCTCCGCCGGGACTCGCCTGGGGCCGATCGAGCTGGGTTTGGCGGCATCTTTGGGCTGTGCATCACTGGATGTGGTGCGCAAGGCCCGAGTCGCCGTCCTGTCCACGGGAGATGAACTGGTCGAGCCCGGTCAGGCGTTGGGTCCTGGCCAGATCTATAACAGCAACCGCGTGCTGCTGTGTGGCTGGCTAAAGCGCATGGGCTGTGAGGTGGTTGACGCGGGTATCCTGCCCGACGATTTGTCGGCCACCCGTGAGCGCCTGGCACAGTTGTCGGATGTCGATCTGATCCTGTCCACCGGGGGGGTATCGGTGGGAGAGGCGGACTTCCTGGGTATCGCCTTGCGCGAGGACGGCGAGCTGGCGCTGTGGAAACTCGCCATCAAACCGGGTAAGCCGCTGACGTTCGGGCACTACCGTGGCGTGCCGGTCATAGGCCTGCCTGGAAACCCCGCTTCGACCCTCGTGACGTTCGCCCTGCTGGCAAGGCCTTACCTATTGAGACGCCAAGGCGTTCAGTCGGTGGCGCCGCTCAAGTTCAAGGTGCCGGCCGGTTTCGCCTGGCCAAAGGCGGGCAGTCGCCGAGAATACCTGCGAGGCCGTATGGAGAATGGTCGAGCGATTATCTACCAAAATCAGAGCTCAGGTGTCCTGCGCAGCGCGGCCTGGGCCGACGGGTTGGTCGAGGTGCTCGAAGGACAGACGCTGGTGGAGGGCGACGAAGTGGGCTTCATTCCCTTGAGCGAAGTCCTGGGCTAGCACCTGGCAGGTGTTCTCCGGCCCGAGTTGGACGCCCGGGCCTTTGCGCGCCTCACCTTTATCGCGTGAGCAGCATCACTAACTGATCGAATCGATTATTGGCAATCCAGCCCAGCAGACCGAGCACCACCGCCGCGGCGCCAGCCGAATAGGCCAGCCTGTGGCGGATCACCTTGACGTCGGTGCGTATTTCTTCCATGTCTTTGCGGATGTATTTGAGGTGGGTTTCCAGTTCAACGACGCGCGGTTCCAAATCAATTCCTCCAACGGGATTACTGCAACTTTTGCATTCGTTTCGAGTATCGGCCCGCCCGCTTCCGAAGGACGCGAGCTGCCCGGGCGACAGCTTGTATTCACGGTTATGCATGGGACGGTCCATCCCCTTGGCCATAACTGTTCGAGCGACTGTTCCGGCCCCTGCGGGCCGTGACGTATCCATCCATGGGAGAATGCTTCCTTGTGTGATGAGGGTTTAAATGATCCAGCAAAACATGAAGCCAAGGTGTCTTAATACCGCTAGAGGGTCAATTGAGCTGATTCGCCAGATCTTGTAAGAAAACTCTTCGAATCAGGCCGTGTCGATCAGGCGAGCAGTCCTGCTCTTCTAATAAATTGATGTCCACGGGGCTTTTTCGCTCGAATGAGCGGTCCCATGCCTGAACCTTCCAATGACGGAGAACACGATGAGCAAAGGCAAGGCGCTGTTGATTTTGCATGGCAAGCAAGCGCTCAACGAAGAGGTTCGCTCGGCAGTGATGCTCAAGCGCGAACAGGGCTGGGAGCTGGCGGTACGGTTGACCTGGGAAGCCGGTGATGCCCAGCGATGCGTCGATGAAGCCCTGGATGCCGGTTATACGCGACTGATCGCCGGCGGCGGTGATGGAACCTTGCGTGATATCGCCGAAGCGATCGTCCACAAGTCCAGCGATGCCAGCCTGGTACTGCTGCCGCTGGGCACGGCCAATGATTTCGCCCGGGCGGCTGGTGTTCCGTTGGAACCTGCGCAGGCCCTGGATCTATTGGACGTTGCGCCGCAGACCGTTGATGTGGGGGAGGTCAGTGGGCGGATTTTCCTGAACATGGCCACCGGCGGTTTTGGCAGCCAGGTGACGGCGAACACCTCCGAGGATCTCAAGAAGGTCTTGGGCGGCGCCGCCTACCTGTTCACGGGCCTGTCTCGATTCAGTGAACTGAGTACCGCCTATGGTGAGTTGCAGGGCCCCGATTTTTACTGGCAGGGCGATTTGCTCGCGCTGGGCATCGGTAATGGCCGGCAAGCGGGGGGAGGCCATGTGCTGTGCCCGCAAGCGTTGGCGGATGATGGCTTGCTGGATATCAGCATCCTGCCGGCGCCCCAGGAAGTGGTCAGTACGTTGAAGGACTTGCTCGCAGGCGGCCTGGGCATTGACAACATGTTTGTCCGTGCGCGCTTGCCATGGGTGGAAATCAAGGTCGCGCAAGGCCTGGACATCAATCTCGATGGCGAGCCGTTGCAGGTCGACACCCTGCGCTTCACTGTCCGCCCTAAGGCGCTTCGGCTACACCTGCCGTCGGATTCGCCGCTGTTGGGCGGCGCGACGGCGCTCAGTCATCCAGGCTGATGATTTGCTCACGCACCGCGAACAGCACAAGACCGGCCACGTCATGGATCTGCAAGCGCTTCATGACTTGCGCCCGGTGGGTTTCCACGGTCTTGACACTCAGGTTCAGCCCATTGGCAATTTCCCGAGTGGACTTGCCGCGTACGATCAGCCGCAGAATTTCCAGCTGGCGTGCCGTCAGGTTATGGGCCTGGGCAGGGTCTGGCTGATGTTTCTGGACGCGGGTCAGCGCCTGGTTGATCACCGTGTGGGCGATGGCCGGGCTCAGGTAGCGTTCGTCATTGCGCAGCGCTTGCAGGGCGTGTTTCAGCTCAGTGGCGGTGGTGTCCTTGAGCAGGTAGCCATGGGCGCCTGATTCCAGCGCCTGCATGATCAGCGCAGGATCCGTATGCATCGACAGGATCAGCACCTTGCTGTGGGGGCGCACCCGCTTGAGCTGTTGCAAGGCATCCAGGCCGCTGGTGTCCTTCATGGAAATATCCAGCAACACGATGTCGGGGTTCAGTCGTTCTACCAGCTCCACCAATTGTGTGCCGTCATTGGCTTCGCCGATCACGGCATAGTCTGGGATATCCATGACCAAGGCTCGTACGCCGGCCCTGATCAGGGAGTGGTCATCGACCAGGAGCAAATTACAAATCAAAGGAAAACCTTATTCTTACTGGCTCGTTCCAGGGCACGCGGTGCCCAGGGAAAGCGTGCTTCGATGTGCGTGCCTTTGCCGGCCTCGCTCACGACCTTGAGGGTGCCGCCCAATTGTTCGACCCGCTCGGACATGCCGGCCATGCCCCGTTGACCTTCGCGAGCGGGGTGGCTGGCCGGGACAAATCCCTGGCCGTCGTCGCTGATCAGCAGGGTCAGGCCGTCGGGCAGGCGTTGCAGGCGTACCAGCAGATTCGTCGCCCGGGCATGACGCAAGATGTTGGTGACCGCTTCCTGGGTGATCCGGAACACCGCGACCGACATCTCCTCCGGGATACCCGTCATGCGCTGCTGGCAATCGAGGCTCCACTTCACCGGGACGTTGGCCAGGGTCTTGAGCAGGTGCGCCCGCAAGCTGGCCTCAAGCCCGAGGCTGGCCAGTTCCCTGGGGTTGAGGATCGCCGATACGTCACGGACCTTGTTGAGGGTTTCGTCCAGGGTCTCGCACAGGAGCGCGCACTGACCTTGCAATTCCTCCGGCATCCGCCGCTTGAGCCATTCGCCTTGCAGTTTCGCCGCGGTCAGCAATTGGCCAATGTCGTCGTGCAATTCGCGGCTGAGCCGATGGCGCTCATTCTCCTGGACCTCGAGCAACCGGTCGGCCAACTCCTGGGGCTGGAACTTGATGGACTTGCGCGACAATCGATGGTGGATCCAGACACAGCTCAGGGCCGCGACATTCAAGGCCAGCAGGCCCAGCGGCACCGTGTGGGCGTACAGGTAGGTCAGCAGGCAGCCGAGGGCCGAGCACATGCACAATAATAATGTGAAGCGACGGGCGTTTTCTCGGGAGGGAGGCCAGGTGATGAATGACTTGAGGCTGGCGTGCATAGCGGATGGAGCCAATGAATGTTCGCTGCGGGCAGGCCGGTCAGCGCATCTGACAGGCCGGGTCGGGTAAACGTTTCAGGTCGAAGGCAGCTTCGGTTGGCAGCTACTACGGCGCTGCCTGGAAGTGACTGACGCGGGAGATAGTACCACTTCGCCTATCGTTGGTCGCGCTCGGCATGGTGCCGTGAAAGCACTGGGGAGCAGGCGCATTGCCATCGTATCAGGCTTGTTTCTGGGGATAAGACACCAACGCCAGCGGACGTGACGCGGCCAATGCCTGGTCGGGACTCTGGCCGACCTGGAAAGCGAATGCCTCGATCAAGGACGTTTGTTCGCTGTTGTCCAGGCTCAACTGGCCGGTGGTGTGATCGACCAGTTCCAATTGCCAGGCCATCAGGGTGAAGCAATCCTTCAAGGCATCCAGGGCCTGGTCATGCAATTCCATGTGGTTTTGCGCATGGCTGAGCAAGCCATGGATATGCAGGGAAAACTCCGAAACGGCTTCCAGCGCCAAGGCATTGGCCTTGTTTGCCAGTTTCAGCAAGGTGCTGAGCATGCAATCGATGGCGTCCTTGTCATTGTTGATCAATTGCAGATGGCTCAGGCATTCCTCCGACTTGGCCAGCAGTGTCTCGGCCTCGATCAGAAATTCGGGAAGACGTTGATTCCAGTTCCTACGATCGTTCGGCATGCTTATCTCCACAACATCATGTCAGGCGAAAGGAAACCGCGTATGGCGAACGGCTGGATCTCAAGGTCGACCGCGGACGGACGCGCGATGACACGCCCGTGCTGTTTAACGAAGGTGAATTCGTAAACGATTACACGGGTGGAATCGGCCGAAAGGCTGCAGGTCCGATGTCCTGTGGTCGCGTACAAAAGCCTGACTCCGTTCAGCAATGAGAATGGCGTCACATTAATGGCTATTGGATAACGGGAATATCAGGTTGGACCTGATTGTGCCTAGGGGAATCCCTTAGGCAGGGGAACTTAGTGCGCAAACCGAAGTCGCGCGGCGGGGTAAATGGCAGATGCAATCGTGAAGCCAGTAAAGCATGATGTTAATGTGATATCAATTCCCCGTGTGTATTTTATCCGGGGTCAAGATTCGGCTCGTGTGGCCGATATCGGTTTTATTGGATTCATCCGAACAAGCCCAGGAGTCATCGATGGCCGGCATTCTCGACACAGTAGATCAACGAACCCAACTGGTGGGTGAGAATCGCCTGGAAATTCTCATGTTTCGCCTGGCGGGTCGGCAGTTGTTTGCCATTAACGTGTTCAAGGTCCAGGAAGTCCTGCAACTGCCGAAGTTGACCCTGATGCCGCAACGCCACCCGTTCGTGTGCGGCGTGGTCAATCTGCGAGGCCAGACGCTGCCGGTGATCGACTTGTCCCAGGCCATTGGTATGCGTCCGCTGGTGCCGGGCGCCAACAGCACCATTATCGTGACCGAATACAACCGTTCGGTTCAGGCGTTCCTGGTGGGCGGCGTCGACCGCATCGTCAACATGAACTGGGAAGCCATCCTGCCACCGCCGACCAGCGCTGGTCGCGAGCACTACCTGACCGCCATCAGCAAGGTGGACGATCAGTTGGTGGAAATCATCGACGTGGAAAAAGTCCTGGCCGAAATCGTGCCGTACAACGCCAAGGTCTCCCGGGACAAACTCGAAGACCCGGTGCTGGAACGCGCCCGTGGCCGCGAAGTGCTGCTGGTGGACGACTCCAACGTTGCGCTCTCGCAGTTGCGCGACACCCTGGGTCAACTGGGTGTGAAAATGCACATCGCCAGCGACGGCCTGAAGGCCCTGAACATGCTCAAGGCCTGGGCCGATACCGGCGAGGTCATGACCGACAAACTGCTGATGATCTTCACCGATGCGGAAATGCCGGAAATGGATGGCTACCGCTTGACCACCGAGATCCGCAACGACCCGCGTTTGCGTGGGCTCTATGTCGTGTTGCACACCTCGCTGTCCGGTAGCTTCAACGATTCGATGGTCAAGAAGGTCGGTTGCGACAACTTCCTCTCCAAATTCCAGCCGGACAAGCTGGTCGACGTGGTGCGCCAGCGGCTGATGCTCGACTGAAACCAATGGTGGTTTGCTTCAATGGCCGGCTCGTATAAGGTGGCATTTTTTTGCCACCGGGGAAGTTGACCATGTTGCGGCTGAGCGCGCTGTATCGGTATCCGTTGAAGTCCGGCAAGGGTCAGCCCCTGCAGCAAATCGGCCTGGACAAGCTAGGGCTGGACGGTGATCGGCGTTGGATGCTGGTGGATGAGGGCACGGGACGGTTCCTGACCCAGCGCGCCGTGGCGAAGATGAGCCAGCTTTCTGCCTTGTGGAACGAGGCGGGTGGCCTGACGCTCAGCGCACCGGGCCATGGCGCCATCGACGTGCCGCTGCCACCCACCCAGCAAGAGCGACGGCGCGGCGTGATCATCTGGCGTGACACCTTGCGTGTGCCGGATGCCGGTGATGAGGCTGCGGCCTGGGTCAGCGAATTCATCGGTAACCCCACGCGGCTGGTGCATGTGCCGGTGGAACTGGCGCGCACCACCGCTGCCGGTTATGGCAAGGATGACGACAAGGTCGCCTTTGCCGATGGTTTCCCTCTGCTGCTGATTGGCCAGGCGTCATTGCAGGACCTGTCGAGTCGGGTCGGTCGCTCGCTGGAGATGTTGCGCTTTCGTCCCAACCTGGTGGTGGAGGGCAGCGAGGCGTTCGCCGAGGACGGTTGGAAACGTATTCGTATCGGCGAGGTGGAGTTCCGGCTGGTCAAGCCCTGCTCGCGTTGCATCATGACCACGGTCGATCCGCACACCGGCGAACGCGATCCGAATCGCGAACCCTTTGCCACGTTGCAGCAATACCGTTCGACGCCGGACGGCGCGATGTTCGGCCAGAACCTGGTCAATGACAGCGACGGTCGGCTTGAAGTCGGCATGCCGGTTGAAGTGCTCGAGTAAACAGAACCGTAAACAAAAATCTGTGGCGAGGGGATAAATCCCCTCGCCACAGATGAGCGGCGTATCTATGCCACAGAATCAGCCGCGGTATTCACACAGGTAAGCGGTGTCGACAGCCACTTTGAGTTGGAACTTGCTGTTGGCCGGTACATTGAACTGGCTGCCGGCCGCGAAGGTTTCCCAGTCGGTGCTGTCGGGCAGCTTCACGGTCAGGGCGCCGGAGACGACGTGCATGATTTCCCGTTGGGCCGTGCCGAATTCATATTCACCCGGTGCCATGACGCCGATGGTCGCGGGGCCTTCGGCAGTGCCAAAAGCGATCGACTTGACGGTGCCGTCGAAGTACTCGTTGACTTTAAACATGGGCGATTCCTCGAAAAAGGGGCTGAAAAAGGCCGGCCAGTATGCACAAGGCTGCAACATTCGTCATCTGCCGCGCCGGGAGGCGAGCGCCGCTCAACCCGGGAGCACCAGGGGCAACAACCGCGCGGTATTGCGGGCGTCTTCCAAGGCGCGGTGCTGTTGCCCGCAAAATTGCAGGCCGGCCAGTTGCAACGCGCCATTGAGCCCCAGCGGTCGTTCCAGCCGACGGGCCTTGGCGAAGCGTTGCTTGAGGTTCATGTGCGGCACCTGGGCGAGGACGCTGTGCAACTGCTGGCGCTGCCATTCCTGAAGCAGTTGCTTGCGGTCGTAGTCTCCCCAGCTGACCCAGCTTTCCAGCTTCGGATGATACGGCGCCAGCCAGCGCTCGAACGCCGGCCAGACCTCGGTCAAGGGCGCGGCGCCGTCGATATTGGCCTGGGTGATGTGGGTCAATTCGCGACAGAAAGGCGTGAGCAGCGGTCGTCTCAGGGGACGCACGAAGCGCTGGAAATGATCCACTTCGCGGCCGTCACGACTCACCAGCGTGGCGCCGATCTCGATAATTTCCATTTCGGTTACCGGCCAGCCACCTTCATCGGTGGTGGCCTCCAGATCAATCACCAGCCAGTGAGGCATTGCAGTGTTCCCGGTATCGGCGTGCTGATGGGTTTGAGCGTAGTCAAACCCCAGGGATCCGACTAGTGGGCTGTTTCAACACGCAACAAAAGCTGGCGTTTTCTCACCTGATCACCCGGTGTGACCTGCAATTGCCTGACCACCCCATCGATGCCTGCCTTGAGAGGGTGCTCCATTTTCATCGCTTCGAGCACCATCAGCAGTTGGCCTTGGCGGACCGGACTGCCTTCGCTGACCAGTACCTCGACAATGGCACCGTCCATGGGCGCCAGGAGCGCACTGGCACCGGCACTGGCTTTGCTGGCGACTGGGGCCAGGGTCCGGTCTTGCAGGTGCAGACCGCCGGGGCGGGTGGACAGCCAGAGATCCTGGCCATCGAGGCGCCAGGCATGGCGCTGGCGAATCCCGTCGATGACCAGCGTGGCGCCCTGCGCATCAACGTCGAGCAGCCTCAGTTCGATCAAGCGCCCGGCACTGTGGATGTTCAGTGTCCCGTCGGTTTCGGTTTCAAGGCTCAGCATCCAGTCGCGCTCCCCGACGCCGATCCGATACTGCAGCGCCGTGCCGATGCTGTTGCGCCATCCGCCCAGGCCGGGTGCATGCCGTGCCTGCGATGCCTGATAGAACGCCGCCGTGGCGATAGCCAGTTGTTCGGCCGAGGGCTCAACGGGCAGAAGCGCCGCATGATTGACAAAATATTGGCCGATGAAGCCGGTGCTGAAGTCGCCGTCGATGAACTGCGGATGCGCCAGCAAGCCGGCGAGCAAGCGCTGGTTGCTCTGGACCCCAAGCAGCACGCAATCCTCCACCGCTCGCAATAGGTTGCGGCGTGCTTCGTCGCGGGTGGCGCCGTGGACGATGAGTTTGCCCAGCATCGAATCGTAGAACGGCGTGATGGCTTGGCCCTGCAGCACGCCATGGTCGACTCGCACACCGTCGCGGATGGGGGGCTCCCAGCCAACCAAGCGCCCGCTCTGGGGCAGGAAATCCGCAGCTGGGTCTTCGGCGTACAACCGCACTTGCAAGGCATGACCGCTGAACGTCACCTGCTCCTGGCGCAGGGGCAGCGGCCTGCCAGCGGCGACGTCCAATTGCCAGGCCACCAGGTCCAGGCCGGTGATCAACTCGGTGACCGGGTGTTCGACCTGCAGGCGCGTGTTCATCTCCAAGAAGTAAAACCGACCGTCCGCCGCGAGCAGGAATTCCACGGTCCCGGCACCGACGTAATTCACTGCGCGTCCCGCCTTGAGTGCCGCCTCGCCCATGGCCCGGCGCAGGTCGGCGGTCATGACCGGGCAGGGCGCTTCCTCGATGATTTTCTGGTGGCGCCGCTGGATCGAGCAGTCCCGTTCACCCAGGTGGATCAACTGGCCGTGGTGGTCGCCGAAGATCTGCACTTCCACATGCTGCGGATCGATCAAGGCTTGTTCGAGGATCAACTCGTCGCTGCCGAAGCCGTGCAGGGCTTCCGAGCGTGCGCTGCGCAACTGCTCCAGCAGGTCCTCGGCGCGCTGGACCAGGCGCATGCCGCGGCCGCCGCCACCGGCACTGGCCTTGATCATCAGCGGGTAGCCGATGCGCCCGGCTTCGCGCTGCAGCGTGCCGTCGTCCTGGGCGGCGCCCTGGTAACCGGCGATGCAGGGAACACCGGCTTGGATCATGGCGATTTTTGCCCGGCGCTTGCTGCCCATCAACTCGATGGCCTCGGGGCTGGGGCCGATGAAAACCAGGCCGGCCTGCGCGCAGGCGTGGGCGAACCCCGCATTCTCCGAAAGGAAGCCGTAGCCGGGGTGGATCGCATCGGCGCCGCTGCGCCGGGCCGCCTCGAGAATGGCCAAGGGGTCGAGGTAGGACTGCTGCACCGGGGCCGGGCCGATCAGCACGGCTTCATCGGCCAGGCGCACGTGCAGCGCATCGGCGTCGGCCTCGCTGAACACAGCCACCGTGCGATAACCCAGGGCCTGGGCGGTGCGCTGGATGCGACAGGCGATTTCGCCGCGGTTGGCGATGAGGATTTTGCTGAAGGCGGGCATGGGGTCATTCCTGGGGAGTGGTGTTTGTTCGGGCCTCATCGCGAGCGAGCTCGCTCACACAGTGAACAGTGAAAATGTGGGAGCGAGCTTGCTCGCGATAGGGGCCTGTCAGGCAAACCGCTCATTTGTTCTTCCCCGGCAAAATGCCCATGAGCTTGCAGATGATGCCCAGCATGATTTCGTCCGCGCCGGCGCCGATGGACACCAGCCGTACGTCACGGTAGGCACGGGCCACCGGGTTGTCCCACATGAAGCCCATGCCGCCCCAGTATTGCAGGCAACTGTCGGTGGTTTCCCGGGCCAGGCGCCCGGCCTTGAGCTTGGCCATCGAGGCCAGTCGCGTGACATCCTGACCGAGGATGTATTGCTCGGTGGCCTGGTAGACCAGCGCCCGCAGACATTCGATTTCGCTGGCCAGTTCCGCCAGGCGGAAGTGGATCACCTGGTTGTCGATCAGGGGCGTGCCGAAGGTCTTGCGCTCCTTGCAGTACGCGATGGTGCTGTCGATGCAATGCTCCAGGCCCTTGAGCATGTTGGCCGCGCCGAACAGGCGTTCTTCCTGGAATTGCAGCATCTGCATCATGAACCCGGCACCTTCCTGGCCGATGCGATTGCGTTGTGGCACCCGCACATCGTCGAAGAACACCTGGGCGGTTTCCGAACTGCGCATGCCGAGTTTGTCCAGGTGCTGGCCGAGGCTGATGCCGGGGCTGCGCATCGGCACCATGATCAGCGATTTGTTGACGTGGGGCTTGTCGTCCGAGGTGTTGGCCAACAGGCAAATGAAATCAGCGCTCGGCGCATTGGTGATCCACATCTTGCTGCCGTTGATGACGTAGTCGTCGCCGTCCTTGCGCGCCGTGGTCTTGAGGCCGGCGACGTCGGAGCCGGCACCGACTTCCGAGACGCCGATGCAGCCCACCTGTTCGCCGCGAATGGCCGGGCGCAGGAACGCTTCACGCAACTCGTCGGAGCCGAAACGGGCCAGGGCCGGGGTGCACATGTCGGTCTGCACGCCGATAGACATCGGCACGCCGCCGCAATGAATCGTGCCGAATTCCTCGGCCGCGACGATCGAATAGCTGTAGTCCAGGCCCATGCCGCCGAAGGCCTGCGGCTTGGAAATACCCAGCAGGCCCAGCTCGCCGGCCTTGCGGAAAATCTCGTGGATAGGGAAACGCCCGGCCCGCTCCCATTCGTCGACGTAGGGATTGATGTCGTGGTCGACAAACTGGCGGACGGTGTGTCGCAGTGCTTCGTGTTCCTGGGTGAAGATCATTTTTATTGTTCTCCTGGATCATTATTCCCCTGGAGCTGCGCTCAGAAACGCGCCACGCCGAAGCTGTTGGCTTGCAAGGAGCGCTGCTCGGCCTCGTGACAGATGTCCAGCAGGTAGCCTAGCAATGTGCGGGTGTCACGCGGGTCGATGAGTCCGTCGTCCCACAGGTTGGCGCTGCCGTAGAGGGCGGTGGATTGGCTGTCGAATTTCTGCGCTGTGGTTTGCTCGAGCAGGTCCAGCATCTTCGGGTCGGAGCTCAGGCCGTTCTTGAGTTGCGTGGCCTCGGTGACCATCCGCAGGACCTTGCCGGCTTGGGTGCCGCCCATTACGGCGGTGTGGCTGTTGGGCCAGGCGAAGATGAAGCGCGGGTCAAGCCCGCGGCCGCACATGGCGTAGTTGCCGGCCCCATAGGAGCCGCCCACCACGACGGTCAGCTTGGGCACCCGGGTATTGGCCACGGCCTGGATCATCTTGGCGCCATGCTTGATCACCCCTTGTCGCTCCGACTCGGTGCCGACCATGAACCCGGTGGTGTTGTGCAAGAACAGCAACGGCGTGCGGCTCTGATCGCACAACTGGATGAATTGCGCGGCCTTGGCCGCGCCCTGTGGCGTGATGGGGCCGTTGTTGCCGATCAGGCCGCAGGCATGGCCGCGAATGTGCAGATGGCCGCAAATCGTCTGGGTGTCGAATTCGCTTTTGAAGGCCAGGAAATGCGAGCCGTCGGCGATGCGGGCGATGATTTCCCCCACGTCATAGGGCTTCTTCGGGTCGTCGGGCACCAGTCCCAATAATTCCTCGGCGGGGTAGAGCGGCTCCGTCCAGGTCCGTTCGGGCTGGGGCGGCAATTGTGCATTCCAGGGCAGCGAGTCGAGAATTTCCCGGGCCAGGCGTATGCCATCGGCGTCGTTCTCCGCCAGGTATTCGGCGGTGCCGGCCACCTGCACGTGCATCAGCGCACCGCCCAGTTCCTCCTCGCTGGCCACTTCGCCAGTCGCGGCCTTGAGCAACGGCGGCCCGGCCAGGAACAGCCGCGCCTTGTCGCGCACCACCACCACGTAATCCGACAAACCCGGCTGATAAGCGCCGCCGGCCGTGGCCGAGCCATGCACGACGGTGATCTGCGGCAGGCCCATGGCCGACATACGTGCCTGGTTGGCGAAGCTGCGCGCGCCTTCGACGAAAATCTGCGCAGCGTAATTGAGATTGGCGCCGCCACTTTCGGCGAGGGTGATGACCGGCAGTTTGTTTTCCATGGCGATCTGTTGCAGGCGCAGGGTCTTGTGCAAACCGCTGGGGGAAATGGTGCCGCCCTTGATCGCGCTGTTGTTGGCCACCACCAGCGCTCGCACCCCGGACACGTAGCCGATCCCGGCGATCAGGCCGCCGCCGGCCTGGCTGCCGTCCTTGTCGTCATGGAGTTTGTAGCCGGCCAGGCTCGCCAGCTCGACGAACGGTGCGCCAGGGTCCAGCAGCAGGTTCAGGCGCTGGCGTGGCAATAGTTGGCCGCGCTGGTCGAACTTGCCCTG
Source organism: Pseudomonas sp. NFACC04-2 (assembly GCF_900119265.1). Classification (NCBI taxonomy): domain Bacteria; kingdom Pseudomonadati; phylum Pseudomonadota; class Gammaproteobacteria; order Pseudomonadales; family Pseudomonadaceae; genus Pseudomonas; species Pseudomonas sp. NFACC04-2. The sequence continues at coordinate 173,217 of NZ_FPJC01000009.1, read as the reverse complement.
GGCCTGGGCGGCTTTCGCCAGCATGGCCCGTTCGAGTTGGCGCAGTTGTTCGACACCGGCCAGCATCGCCGCGTGGTTGCGTGCGAAGTCAGCGCTGTGGGGATCCAGGTGCGATTCGATGACCGGCATGCAGACTCCTCATGTTGGAACGGATTGGCGCAAACTTTGGGGCAAGGTTGTGTAGGAGCTGCCGAAGGCTGCGATCTTTTGATCTTGATCTTTCGCTTGAGATCTAACTGTCTGGGACAACATCGCAGCCTCGTTGCACTCGTCAGCTCCTACGGGGTTGGTCATGCGTCAGGGTGGTGTGGGGATGAATTGACCTCCTCAGCAACGTGTTGCGGCACCGGTATCTGAATTTCCAACAACTGCTGGGCGAACGCCTTGCCTTGGGGGTCGATGCGCAGGCTGGCGACACCGCCGCCACCGAGGGCGTTTTCCAACAGGAAATTCAAACTGTGGGTGCCCGGCAGGTACCAACGTTCAACCCGGCCCAGCAGCGGGTCGAGCACGTGGCTCATCCAGTCGACCATCACCTCAGGGGTCAGCGCCTCGGCGATCCAGGGCAGGTACTCGGGGGCCCGAGCGATCACGCCAATGTTGCTGTGGTTGCCCTTGTCGCCGGAGCGCGCCACCGCCAGTTTGATCAGTGGCACGCTGGCGTCGGCCCGGCCCTGGGGTTTGGGCAGGGCCGGGGCGACCGGCAGATCGGTGGTATGCAGCGGTTCGAAAGCGGGCAGGGGGCAAGGGTGGCGCTGGCCGTCGAGTTCGATGTCGAGCCGGCAAGTGGTTTTGTCGATCAGGAACGAGAACAGGCGAATCAACGGCGACACCGTCGGCCGGCCACCGACCAGGCCGGTCAGTCCCGGCGCCATGCCAGTGGCGGCCTGGGCGATTTCCCTGGAAAACAGCACCAGGGGCTGTTTATCCGGGTGCCGTACCGCCAGCTTGATCACCACCTCACGGCTGTCCCGGCGCTGGCCGTGCTGGCCATAGGTGGCTTCGCTGCCCAGCAGTTCGACGTTCACCTCGCTGTAGGGCGCCCAGTCACGTTGGCGCAACAGCTGCGAGGTCTTGGCGATGATCGCCTGGCTGACCCGTTCGGCCTTGGCCACCGCATCGATGCCGGCGATCAGGCAGGTGGCGGTGCAGCGCCAGCCGTCCAGCCAGGTGGCGCAGACCTTGTACCGATCGCTGGGCGGCAGGCCCCTGGCCCCTTGGACGCGCACAGCATGCTTGCCCTGCTGAATCAACCTGACCTGGCTGAAATCGCAGATCACGTCGGGCAGCAGGTAGCCTTGCGGGTCGCCGATTTCGTAGAGCAACTGCTCGCCGACGGTCAGCGGCGTAACCAGCCCGCCGCTGCCTTCGGTCTTGGTGACAATGAACTGGCCATCGGCGCTGACTTCGACGATGGGAAAGCCGATGTGCTCGTAATCCGGCACTGCCTGCCAGTCGGTAAAGTTACCGCCCGTGCACTGGGCGCCACACTCGATGAGATGCCCCGCGAGCGCGGCCTGGGCCAATCTGTCGTAATCGTCCCAGGCCCAGCCGAACTCATGCACCAGAGCGGCGCTGACCACGGCACTGTCCACCACGCGGCCGGTGATCACCACATCGGCGCCCAGGCGCAGCGCCTCGACGATGCCGGGCGCGCCGAGGTAGGCGTTGATGGACACACACGCGGGAGGCAGGGGCTCGCCGCTGAACATCTCGCCGATGCCCTGGGCGGCGAGCCGTTCACGTTGCGGTTGCAGGTCATCGCCCAGCAGCACGGCAATCCTCAGTGCTACGCCGGCCTGATCGCAGGCTGCTTGCAAAGCCCTTGCACAGGCCTGGGGATTGACGCCGCCGGCGTTGCTGATAACGCGGATCCCATCGTTATGCAAACGCTGAAGCAGCGGGGTGAGGACCTCGATGAAGTCCGTGGCATAGCCGCTCGAAGCGTCTTTCAGGCGCGCCCCGGCCATGATCGACATCGTGACTTCGGCCAAATAGTCGAACACCAGGTAATCCAGCGCACCACCCTTGACCAATTGCGCCGCCGCCGTGCAGGTATCGCCCCAAAAGGCGCTGGCGCAACCGATTCGGATCGTTTTGGACATGGCGTTCCCTCCGGCAAAGGTGATTCGAGACTACCAAGCAAGCGCTTGGTTTGTAAACGACCGCCAGTTCTTCTGGCCGAGCGCTTGCTTGGCTGCTTCGCTCGGCTTAAATTGCCCGCGCCACCGATGGTTTGCTGTGCAGTGGCGGCGCGTTGGTTGATCGACTGTAGGAGAAAATGGGTGGACGAGCAAAAAGCCCAGGGCGTGATGCGTGAGCTGGTCGACAACGGGCAACTGACCGACCCGGACAGTGCGCGCGGCAAACTGCTCCAGACCGCCGCCCACCTGTTTCGCAACAAGGGCTTCGAGCGCACCACGGTACGCGACCTGGCCAGTGCCGTGGGCATCCAGTCGGGCAGCATCTTTCACCATTTCAAGAGCAAGGACGACATCCTGCGGGCGGTGATGGAAGAAACCATCCGCTACAACACCGCGTTGATGCGTGCGGCCCTGGCTGAAGCCGACAGCGTGCGCGAGCGGGTGCTAGCGCTGATTCGCTGCGAATTGCAGTCGATCATGGGCGGCACTGGCGAGGCGATGGCGGTGCTGGTCTATGAATGGCGTTCGCTCTCGCCGGACGGACAGCGGCATGTGCTGGCCCTGCGTGATACTTATGAAGACTTGTGGCTCGAGGTCCTGGGCCAGGCCAAGGAGGCCGGGTATATTCGCGGGGACGTGTCCATTACCCGACGGTTCCTCACGGGGGCGTTGTCCTGGACCACCACCTGGTTTCGCGCCGAAGGCAGCCTGAGCCTCGATGAGCTGGCCGAACAGGCCCTGATCCTGGTGCTTGAAGAAAAACAATAATCGAGCGGCGCTTTAAATGGTCGCATGGCTGGCTAAGCGGCTGAAACCGCCTAGCTTGATTGTAGTGATGGGGACTTTTGGGGAGTGGGTTATCTTGACGTTTTCGCCGATGGGGATGACCTCCCGTGTGCTGCTGGCCACTCTGGCCGTTTTCCTGGCGTTGCCGATCGAGGCGGCGCAACTGGTGCGGATCGGCGCGGCACATTTTCCACCCTATACCGTTCGTCCCGAGAACGGTGCCGACACCGGCCTGCTGCCGCAGATGGTGGAGGCCTTGAACCAGTCGCAAAGCGACTATCAGTTCGTCCTGGTGCCGACGTCGATCCCGCGCCGGTTCAATGATTTCAAGCAGGGCCGGGTGGACATGGCGATTTTCGAGAATCCCGAATGGGGTTGGCAGGATGTGCCGCACACGTCGGTGGACATGGGCCTGGAAGATGCGGAAGTCTTCGTCGCCCAGCGTCATCCGGAGCGCCAGGAAAGTTATTTCGCGGACCTCAGGGGCAAGCGCCTGGCGCTGTTCAGCGGTTATCACTACGCCTTTGCCGAATTCAACGCCGACCCCAAGTTCCTCACCGGGCAATACAACGCCACGCTGACGTATTCCCACGACAGCAATCTGCTGATGGTCTTGCGCGGGCGGGCGGATATCGCCCTGGTGACCCGTTCGTACCTCAACGATTACGTGTTGCGCAATCCCCAAGTCGGCCCGCAATTGCTGGTGTCTGAACGCATCGATCAGATTTACCACCATTACGCGCTGATCCGGCCACAGGCGCCCATTTCCAGTGAAGCGTTCGCACAGTTGCTGCAAACGCTGCGGGATAACGGTCAGATGCTGAAGATTTTCCAGCCCTATCAGATCCAACTGGTCTCCACGCATTCCCATTGAAGGCGACACTAAATTTCCCGTCCCGGCTCACGTCACAGGTTGACTACCGACGAATACGCGAGCCGCTCCCATGTCCAACCTCAACCACCCGACGACGCTGCCCTTGCCCGGTGGCCGTCGCCTCGGCGCCGATGAAACCGAACGCCACCTGAGCCTGATGCTCGAAGGCGCGCCGCTGATCCGGCTGCGCCTTGTGCGCGGTCCCGAGTTGCATGTGCATTTGCAGGAAATCAACGACCGCCCGGTGGGGCCGGCGCTGTGGGCGGCCTGCTATTGGCTGTTTGCCCGCGATCCCGAGTGTCGGCACCTGACCTGGCACCTCGGCGAGCGCCCCGGCGAAGCCTTGCTCAGCGGTTTATTGACGCTCACGGAGCGTGCCGGTGAATACCGTTGCGAGCGCACGATGTTCTGGCAATTGCCGCAGCCCTGGCTGGGGGAGTCGTTCAGCGGCAGTTACCCGCAACAGATGGTCATCACCGATGGCCGCCGCCATCCACGCCGGCCCATGAAGCCGCGTGGCGAGGTGTATCGACGTTTCGATGCGCGGCTGGGGGCCTGGGTGTCCTTGCGCACCCTGGAGATCGAGCAGGACTTGGAGCGTTTCAACCGCTGGCAGAACAGCCCGCGAGTGGCGAGCTTCTGGCAAGAGGAGGGCAGCCTGGAACAGCATCGCGAGTACCTGGACAAGCTGCAGGCCGATCCCCGGGTCTTGACACTGATCGGTTGTTTCGATGACCAGCCGTTCGCTTACTTCGAAGCCTATTGGGCCAAGGAGGATCGGATCGCGCCGTTCTATGAAGCCGACCACTATGATCGCGGCATCCACATGCTGGTGGGCGAAGAGCAGCACCGCGGGCCGCACAAGGTGGCGAGCTGGTTGTCGGCACTGGTGCATTATCTGTTCCTGGACGATCCGCGCACCCAGCGCGTGGTCGCCGAGCCCCGGGCCGACAATGCGCGGATGATCGGGCACCTGCACAACCAGTGCTTCCATTGTGAAAAGGAATTCGATTTCCCCCACAAGCGCGCGGCGCTGATGATCCTGGGGCGTGAGCGGTTCTTTGATCGGTGTGGGTTGATGTAAGGCCTTATGGCCTTATCGCGAGCAAGCTCGCTCCTACAGTTTCGTGGTCACTGAAGATCCACTGTGGGAGCGAGCTCGCGATAAGGCCGGCAAAACCACCGCCAGTTACCGCCGGGCGAACGTATCCCCCCTAACCCCCGACACCTTGCGGCAATGCACCAGGGCGTCGCGGATCATGAAGTTCACCAGGGTCGGCGAGACCCCCAATTCCTTGGCGATGTCTTTCTGTGGCACGCCGTGCAGGCGGTACATCTCAAAGGCATAGCGGGTGCGGCTGGGCAGTTCGGTCAGCGCGTCGGCGATGTGCTCCAGCGTGGAGAAGTTGATATGGGAGGTTTCTGGCGAAGCGCCCTGGATCACCACGTTCAACCCTTCCTCCTCCGGCCCCGAGTATTTCTGTTCCAGCGCCTGCTTGCGGTAGTGGTCGATCGCCAGGTTACGCACGATCTGGAACAGATAACTGAGCTGCGCCTTGAACGAGGAGGTGATCTGTGGTGCCGATTGCAGCCGGAAAAAGGCGTCCTGCACCACATCTTCCGCGCGGGACCGGCAACCGGTAATGCGCGCCGCGATCTTGACCAGGATCAGTCGGTTATCGACGAACGCCTGGAGTAACGGTGAGTCGCACCTGCTTGTGGATACTTGTTCCGTCATGGAATTCACCTTGCTGCAAAAAGTTAGCGGGACGTCCGGATGCCGGACCCGTCCTACACATCGAGCGCCAAATTAGGCTTAATGATAATGATTGTCAATTGAGAAGAAGAATTATTGATGCAATAAAGTCCAGCCTCGGCGCCGCGACCCATTGCCGCGGTGCCTGGCAGTTGGCTGCTTGACTGCAGGCCTCGGTGAGTCGCCTGCCCGACTAATTATTTGCCGCGGCTATCCGTTCCATGGGGGACAACTTGCAAGCCGAATTCAGGCAGGAACCCCCCATGACCGACGCGTTCGAACTCCCCAGCACCCTGGCTAATGCCCTCCAGCGCCGCGCCGCGTTGACGCCGGACCGGGTGGCCCTGCGCTTCCTTGCCGACACCCCTGGGCAGAGTGTGGTGTTGAGTTATCGCGACCTGGACCTGCGCGCCCGGACCATCGCCGGCGCCTTGCAGGCCGAAGCGGCGCTGGGCGATCGCGCCGTGCTGTTGTTTCCCAGTGGCCCGGATTACGTCGCGGCGTTCTTTGGCTGCCTCTACGCCGGGGTGATCGCAGTGCCGGCCTATCCGCCGGAGTCCGCCCGTCGCCACCATCAGGAGCGCCTGCTGTCGATCATCGCCGACGCCGAACCGCGCCTGCTGCTCACCAGCAGCGATCTGCGCGAGCCGTTGCAAGCCATCGAATCGGCACCGCCGGTGTTGTGCGTCGATACCCTCGACCCGGCCCACGCCGGGCAATGGCGGATGCCGACACTGCAGGACGATGACATTGCCTTCCTGCAATACACCTCCGGCTCCACCGCGCTGCCCAAGGGTGTGCAGGTCAGCCACGGCAACCTGGTGGCCAACGAACTGCTGATCCGCCATGGCTTCGGCATCGACCTGAACCCCGACGACGTCATCGTCAGCTGGTTGCCGCTGTATCACGACATGGGGCTGATCGGCGGTCTGTTGCAGCCGGTGTTCAGCGGCGTCCCCTGCGTATTGATGTCCCCGGCTTATTTCCTGGCCCGGCCTCTGCGTTGGCTCGAAGCGATCAGCGAGTACGGTGGCACCATCAGCGGCGGCCCGGATTTCGCCTATCGGTTGTGCAGCGAACGGGTCAGTGATTCGGCCCTGAACCGTCTCGACCTGAGCGGCTGGCGCGTGGCCTATTCCGGCTCCGAGCCGATCCGTCTCGATACCCTGGAACGTTTTGCCGAGAAATTCGCCCCGTGCGGCTTCACACCGGACAATTTCATGGCCTCCTATGGCCTGGCCGAAGCGACCTTGTTCGTCGCCGGCACGCCGCGCCGCCACGGCATTCCTTCGTTGCGAGTGGATGACGCGGCTCTGGCGCAGAACCGGGCCGAGCCGGGGCAGGGCAGCGCGGTGATGAGTTGCGGTGTCAGCCAGCCCGGGCACGCGGTGCTGGTTGTCGAGCCCGCCACGTTGCAGCCGTTGGTCGACAATCAGATCGGTGAAGTCTGGGCCGCCGGGCCGAGCATCGCCCTGGGTTACTGGCGCAACCCTGAAGCCAGCGCCAAAACCTTTGTCCAGCACGAGGGCCGGACCTGGCTGCGCACCGGCGACCTGGGTTTCCGGCGCGGCGGCGAACTGTTCATCACCGGTCGCCTGAAAGACCTGCTGATCGTGCGCGGGCACAATCTCTATCCCCAGGACATCGAGCAAACCATCGAGCGCGAAGTGGAGGTGGTGCGCAAGGGTCGGGTGGCGGCGTTCGCGGTCAACGACAGCGGCGAGGAGGGCATCGGTATCGCCGCGGAAATCAGCCGCAGCGTGCAGAAAATCCTGCCACCCGAAGCCTTGATCAACGCCATTCGCCAAGCCGTGGCCGAGGCCTGCCAGCAAGCCCCGAGCGTGGTGGTGCTGCTCAATCCCGGCGCATTGCCCAAGACCTCCAGCGGCAAGTTGCAGCGCTCGGCCTGCCGCATCCGGTTGGCCGACGGCAGTTTGGACAGTTACGCACAGTTCCCGTCAGCCGCAGCAGATGTGGCTGACGAACTCGCCCCGTCCTCCGAGTTGCAGGCCCTCATCGGTCAGGTCTGGCGGGAGCAATTACAGGTCGAGCAGGTCCGGGCCGACGATCATTTCTTCCTGCTGGGCGGCAACTCCATCGCCGCCACCCAGGTGATCGCACGCCTGAGCGAAACCCTCGGGCTGGCGCTCAACCTTCGCCTGCTGTTCGAAGCGCCGACCCTGGCTGCGTTCGCGGCAGCGGTGGCGAACCAGCAGCAGGACGGCGGCCAGGCCCAGGGCGCGATCAGCCCATTGCCGCGTCATGCGCCACTGCCGCAATCCCTGGCGCAGAACCGTTTGTGGATCACCTGGCAGCTCGACCCGACGAGCCGTGCCTACAATATTCCCGGTGCCTTGCACCTGCGCGGCGAGCTGGACGAAGACGCGCTGCGTGCCAGTTTCCAGCAACTGATCGAGCGTCACGAGTCCTTGCGCACGCGGTTCCTGGAGCGGGATGGGGTGGCCTTGCAACAGGTCGATCCGGCCGGCGAATTCAAGCTGCAGGTGGTCGATCTCAGTGACGAACCTGTCAACCGGCGCGAAGCCCGGGCGCGGCAGGTTCGAGAAGACGAAGCGGCCACGCTGTTCGATCTGGAGAAGGGACCGCTGCTGCGGGTCACCCTGTTGCGCCTCGACGAGGATGACCATCAACTGCTGGTGACGCTGCACCACATCATCGCCGACGGCTGGTCGATGAATGTATTGATCGAAGAATTCTCCCGCGTGTACGCCGCCGCCTCCCAAGGCCAGGTTGCTGAACTGGCGCCATTGCCTTTGCAATACGCCGACTACGGCAGTTGGCAACGCCAGTGGCTCGCCCAGGGCGAGGCCGAGCGCCAACTCAGCTACTGGAAGCAGCAACTGGGCGCTGAACATTCGGCCCTGGTGCTGGGCACGGATCATCCACGCAGCGCTCAACGCCAGCGCAGCGCCGCGCGGCACAGCCTGCGCCTGGACAAGGACCTCGGCGAGGCCCTGCGCCAAGTGGCCCAGGCTCATGACGCAACGCCGTTCATGCTGTTGCTGGCAGCTTTCCAGGCGCTGTTGCAGCGTTACACCGGGCAATCCGACATCCGCGTCGGTGTGCCCAACGCCAACCGTCCGCGCCTGGAAACCCAGGGGCTGATCGGCTTCTTCATCAACACCCAGGTGCTGCGCGGGCAGGTCGATTCCCGTCAACCGTTCGCCGCGCTGCTGGTCCAGGCCCGGGAAGCCACGCTCGGGGCCCAGGCCCACCAGGATCTGCCGTTCGAACTACTGCTCGAAGCGTTTCCCGAGGCGCGCGAGCAAGGCCTGTTCCAGGTGATGTTCAACCACCAGCAACGCGACCTGAGTGCCTTGCGCCGTCTGCCGGGGCTGCTGGCGGAGGAGTTGTCGTGGCACAGCCGCGAAGCCAAGTTCGACCTGCAATTGCACAGCGAAGAAGATCGCAACGGCCGGTTGACCCTGTCGTTCGACTACGCCGACGAACTGTTCGAGGCGGCGACTATCGAGCGGATGGCAGTCCATTACTGCAACCTGTTACGGGCGGTCTGTGCCGATCCGCAGCAAGCCATCGGCGATGTACCGTTATTGACCGCCGATGAACACAGCCAACAGCAGCAGTGGGGCGCGGCCCCGTGCGCGCCGGCCAACCAATGGCTGCCGGAGCTGTTGAACGAGCAGGCCCGCCGCACGCCGCAACGGATCGCCCTGCGCTGGGACGGTGGTCAACTCGATTATGCCGAGCTGCACGCCCAGGCCAATCGCCTGGCCCATTACTTGCGGGACAAGGGCGTTGGCCCGGACGTGTGCGTGGCGATTGCCTGCGAGCGCTCGCCGCAGTTGCTCGTTGGTGTACTGGCCATCATCAAGGCCGGCGGTGCCTATGTGCCGCTGGATGCGGACTACCCAGCCGAACGCCTGGCCTACATGCTCGACGACAGCGGCGTCGACCTGCTGCTGACCCAGACCGCGCTGCTGGAGCGTTTGCCAGCCTGCGACGGCGTCAGTGTCATCGCCATGGACGCCTTGCACTTGGAACAATGGCCGAGCAATCCGCCGGGCCTGCACCTGCACGGCGATCACCTGGCCTACGTGATCTACACCTCCGGTTCCACCGGCCAGCCCAAAGGCGTCGGCAACACCCACGCGGCCCTGGCCGAGCGCCTGCAATGGATGCAAGCAACCTATGGGCTGGATGCCACCGATGTGCTGATGCAAAAGGCCCCCATCAGCTTCGACGTGTCGGTCTGGGAATGCTTCTGGCCGCTGATCACCGGCAGTCAACTGGTCCTGGCGGGCCCCGGCGAGCACCGTGACCCGCACCGCATCGCCCAGTTGGTGCAGCAGTTTGGCGTCACCACGCTGCACTTCGTACCGCCGCTGCTCAGCCTGTTTGTCGAAGAGCCGCTGAGCGCCCGCTGCACCAGCCTGCGCCGGCTGTTCTGCGGTGGCGAAGCCTTGTCGGCCGAGTTGCGCAACCGGGTGCTGGCACAACTGCCGTCGGCACAGTTGCACAACCGCTACGGCCCGACCGAAACCGCGATCAACGTCACTCACTGGCATTGCACCGACGCTGATGGCGAGCGCTCGCCCATCGGCCGTCCCCTGGGCAACGTGTTGTGCCGGGTGCTCGACAGCGACCTCAATCCCGTGCCCGCCGGTGTGCCGGGCGAGCTGTGCATTGGCGGCCTGGGCCTGGCCCGGGGTTACCTCGGGCGTCCGAGCCTGAGCGCCGAGCGTTTCGTCGCCGACCCGATGGGACCGGCCGGTGCGCGGTTGTACCGCACCGGTGACCGGGCACGTTGGCGCGCCGACGGCGTGATCGAATACCTCGGCCGCCTCGACCAGCAGGTCAAGCTGCGGGGCTTTCGGGTCGAGCCGCAGGAAATCGAAGCGCGCCTGCTGGCCCAGGACGGCGTCGCCCAAGTGGCGGTGCTGGTGCGCGACACCTCGGCCGGCCCGCAGTTGATCGGTTATTACACCGCGCCGGAGGTCGCCCACGGCGAGGATGAATTGAACACCCGGCTCAAGGCTGCCCTGGCCGCCGAACTGCCGGACTACATGGTGCCCGCCCAACTGCTGCGTCTGGACGTCATGCCTTTGAGCCCGAGCGGCAAACTCGATCGCCGCGCCTTGCCCGAACCGCAATGGCAGGTGCGCGAGCATGTCGAGCCGGTCAGCGCCCTCGAACAGCAAATCGCCGGTATCTGGCGCGAGGTGCTGGGACTGGCGCGCATCGGCCTGCGGGACGATTTTTTTGCCCTCGGCGGCCATTCGCTGCTGGCGACCCAGATCATTTCCCGCACGCGCCAGGCCTGTAACGTGGAACTGCCGCTGCGGGCGCTGTTCGAGGCGAGTGAACTGGGTGCTTTCGCCGAGCAAGTACGCTTGATCCAGGCCAGCGGCCAGACCAACCGCCAGCCGCCCATCGAGAAGGTCGACCGCAGCCAACCGGTGCCGCTGTCGTATTCCCAGCAGCGCATGTGGTTTCTCTGGCAGATGGAGCCGGACAGCCCGGCCTATAACGTCGGCGGCATGGCGCGGTTGCGCGGAGTACTGGATGTCGGGCGCTTCGAGGCGGCCTTGCAAGCGTTGATCCTGCGCCACGAAACCCTGCGCACCACGTTCCCGAGTGTCGACGGCGTGGCCTGCCAACAGGTGCACGGCGAGACGGGCCTGCGCATGGACTGGAAGGACTTCTCGATGCTGGCCGCCGACATTCGTCAGCAGCGGGTGCAGCAACTGGCGGACAGCGAGGCCCACCAGCCCTTCGACCTGGAAACCGGACCGTTGCTGCGGGCCTGCCTGGCCAAGACCGCCGAGCATGAGCATTACTTTGTGTTGACGCTGCACCACATTGTCACCGAAGGCTGGGCGATGGACATTTTCGCCCGTGAACTGAGCGCACTGTACGAAGCCTTTGTCGACGACCGTGAATCCCCACTGGAGCCGTTGCCGGTGCAGTACCTGGACTACAGCGTCTGGCAGCGCCAGTGGCTGGAGTCCGGCGAGCGTCAACGGCAGCTGGACTACTGGACCGCGCAACTGGGCCGCGAGCATCCGCTGCTGGAGCTGCCCGGCGACCGCCCGCGTCCGTCGGTGCAAAGCCATCGCGGTGAACTGTTCCGTTTCGATCTCAGTGATGAGCTGGCTGCGCGGGTCCGCGCCTTCAATGCGCAACAGGGCCTCACCCTGTTCATGACCATGACCGCCGCCCTGGCCGTGCTGCTCTACCGCTACAGCGGCCAGACCGACCTGCGCATCGGCGCGCCGGTGGCCAACCGCATCCGCCCGGAAAGCGAAGGGCTGATCGGTGCGTTCCTCAACACCCAAGTGCTGCGTTGCCAGCTCGACGGGCAGATGTCGGTGGGCGAACTGTTCGAACAGGTGCGCCACACCGTCATCGAAGGCCAGTCCCATCAGGATTTGCCGTTCGATCATCTGGTGGAAGCCCTGCAACCACCGCGCAGTGCGGCCTACAACCCGTTGTTCCAGGTGATGTGCAACGTGCAGCGCTGGGAGTTCCAGCAGAGCCGCACGCTGGCCGGCATGACCGTCGAATACCTGGTCAACGACGCCCGGGCCACCAAGTTCGACCTGAACCTGGAAGTCACCGACCTGGATCAGCGCCTGGGTTGCTGCCTGACCTACAGCACTGACCTGTTCGACGAACCGCGCATCGCGCGCATGGCCGGGCACTGGCGCAATCTGCTGGAAGCGCTGCTGGACGACCCGGCCCGACGCCTGAGCGAACTGCCGTTGCTCAATGTCGGCGAGCAGCAACAACTGTTCGACAGCCTGGGCGTCGAGCCCGGTGAGCATCGCCTGGACCAATGCATTCACCCACTGTTCGACGAACAGGCCCGGGCGCGTCCCGACGCGCCGGCCCTGACCTTCGCCGGGCAGACCCTGACGTACGCACAACTGGACAGCCGCGCCAATCGCCTGGCCTGGCGCCTGCGCGAGGTAGGCGTCGGGCCGCAGGTGCGGGTGGGCCTGGCCTTGGAGCGCTCGCTGGAAATGGTCGTTGGCCTGCTGGCGATTCTCAAGGCCGGCGGTGCCTACGTGCCGCTGGATCCGGAATACCCGCTGGATCGCCTGCACTACATGATCGAAGACAGTGGCATCAGCCTGCTGCTCAGCGACCGGGCGATGCTCCAGGCCCTCGGTGCACTGCCCGACGGCGTGGGTTGCTGGTGCCTGGAAGACGATTCGCCGGCCTTGGCGCAGTACCCGGATCACTCGCTGCCGTTGATCAACCTGCCGCAACACCAGGCCTACCTGATCTACACCTCCGGTTCCACCGGCAAGCCCAAGGGCGTGGTGGTGTCCCACGGTGAAATCGCCATGCATTGCCAGGCGGTGATCCAGCGTTTTGGCATGCGCCCGGACGACTGCGAGCTGCATTTCTATTCCATCAACTTCGATGCGGCCACCGAACGCCTCTTGGTGCCGCTGCTCAGTGGTGCCCACGTGGTGTTGCGGGCCCAGGGCCAGTGGGACGCCGAGGAAATCTGCGGGCTGATTCGCCAGCATCGCATCAACATCCTTGGTTTCACCCCCAGCTACGGCAGCCAGTTGGCGCAATGGTTGGCGACCCAGGGCCAGACCTTGCCGGTGCGCATGTGCATCACCGGCGGCGAAGCCCTGACGGGCGAGCATTTGCAGCGCATTCGCGCGGCGTTCAGCCCGAGCCTGTTTTTCAATGCCTATGGCCCGACTGAAACCGTGGTCATGCCCCTGGCGAGCCTGGCCCCCGAGCAATTGGAGGAGGGCGCGGCCAGTGTGCCGATTGGCAGCGTGATCGGTGCCCGGGTCGCCTACATCCTCGACGCCGACCTGGCGTTGGTGCCGCCGGGTGCCACGGGCGAGTTGTATGTGGGCGGCGCCGGTCTGGCCCAGGGGTATCATCAGCGTCCGGGGATGACCGCCGAGCGTTTCGTCGCCGACCCGTTCGCCATCGACGGTGGGCGGCTCTATCGCACCGGCGACCTGGTGCGCCAGCGTGCCGATGGGCTGGTGGAGTATCTGGGACGGATCGACCATCAGGTGAAGATCCGTGGTTTCCGCATCGAACTGGGGGAAATCGAAACCCGCCTGCTGGAACATGAGGCGGTGCGCGAGGCCGTGGTCTTGGCCCTCGACACGCCTGGCGGCAAGCAACTGGCCGGCTACCTGGTGAGCGACATCGCCAGCCAGGACGACGAGCGACAAACGGCCCTGCGCGACGCCTTGAAAAACCACCTCAAGGCCCAGTTGCCGGACTACATGGTACCCACGCATCTGATCCTGCTGGCGAGCATGCCGCTGACCGCCAACGGCAAGCTCGACCGCCGCGCCTTGCCGCTGCCCGATCCTGAACTCAATCGCCAGCACTACGTGGCGCCGAGCAATGCCCTGGAACAGACCTTGGCGGCGATCTGGTGCGACGTGCTGAACGTGGCGCAGGTGGGCCTCAACGATAATTTCTTCGAGCTGGGCGGTGATTCGATCCTGTCCATCCAGGTGGTCAGCCGCGCCCGGCAGCAGGGTATTCATTTCACGCCCCGGGACTTGTTCCAGCACCAGACCGTACAGACCCTGGCCGCCGTCGCCACGCGCAGCCAGCAAGTGCATGCCGAGCAGGGCCTGTTGCAGGGCGCGTCCGGGTTGACGCCGATCCAGCACTGGTTTTTCGACCGCCCGATCCCCAACCGGCATCACTGGAACCAGGCGTTGCTGCTGGAGCCGACCACGACCTTGGACCCGCAACGGCTGGAACAGGCGCTGCGCAGCGTCTTCCAGCACCACGATGCCTTGCGCCTGGGCTTCGACGAAAGCGCCGGACATTGGCGCGCCGAGCACCAGTCGCTGGCTGACGCTGTGCTGTTGCAGCAGGTCTGCGTGGACACTGCCCAGGCGTGCGAAGCGTTGTTTGCCGAGGCGCAGAGCCGTTTCAATCTAGCCACCGGGCCGTTGCTGCGTGCCGTGCTGGCGCAGTTGCCAGATGGCCGGCAACGGTTGTTGATCGTCATTCATCACCTGGTGGTGGACGGTGTGTCGTGGCGGGTGCTGATGGACGATTTGCAAACCGTCTACCGCCAGCTCGTCGCCGGGCAGGCGGCGCAACTGCCGGCCAAGACCAGCCCGTTGCGTGACTGGGCCGGGCGTTTGCAAGCCTACGCCGGCAGCGAGTCCCTGCGCGAGGAACTGGGTTGGTGGCAAGCGCAATTGAGCGGTGCGCCAGTGCAACTGCCGTGCGCGAATCCTGACGGCGGGCTGCAGGAGCGTCACGGGCAAACCGTCACTGTGCGCCTGGACGCCGAGCGTACCCGGCAATTGCTGCAACAGGCCCCAAGCGCCTACCGGACCCAGGTCAATGACCTGCTACTCACGGCGTTGGCCCGGGTGCTGTGCCGTTGGAGCGGCCATGATTCGGCCTTGGTCCAGCTCGAAGGCCACGGCCGCGAAGCGCTGTTCGACGACCTCGACCTGACCCGCACCGTCGGCTGGTTCACCAGCGTCTATCCCGTGCGCCTGAGTCCGGCGGTTGAAGATTTCAGCGCCTCGATCAAGACCATCAAGGAGCAACTGCGCGCGGTGCCCCACAAGGGCCTCGGTTATGGCGTGCTGCGCTACCTGGCGGACGCGACGACTCGCGAGGCGATGGCCGGCCTGCCGCACGCGGCGATCACCTTCAACTACCTGGGTCAGCTCGACCAGACCCTGGGTCAGGAGGCGCTGTTCCAGCCGCTGGATGCGCCCCTGGGTGCCATCCACGATCCCGATGCGCCGCTACCCAACGCGTTGAGCGTCGACAGCCAGGTCAGTGGCGGTGAGCTGGTGCTGCGCTGGACCTTCAGTACCCAGCGCCATGAGCGCGAGGCCATCGCGGCCCTGGCCGAGGCTTACCTCGATGAGTTGCAACGCCTCATCGAACACTGCCTGACGGACGAGGCGGGCGGGCTGACGCCATCGGACTTCCCCCTGGCGAAGCTGACCCAGGGCCAGCTCGACAGCCTGCCCGTGCCGGCCGCGCAGATCGACGACGTCTACCCGTTGACGCCCATGCAGGAAGGCATGCTGTTGCATACCCTGCTGGAGCCGGGCACCGGTCTGTACTACATGCAGGATCGCTACCGCATCAACAGCGAACTGGACCCACAGCGTTTTGCCCAGGCCTGGCAGGCGGTCATCGCCCGCCACGAAGCCTTGCGCGCGTCGTTCTGCTGGAACGTCGGCGAAGACATGCTGCAAATCATCCACAAGCCCGGCCGTACGCCGGTGGATTACCTCGACTGGTCCGAGGTGCCTGAAGACGCCCAGGAAGCCAAGCTCCAGGCCCTGCTCAAGGATGAACGCGAGGCCGGTTTCGATCTGTTGAACCAGGCGCCATTCCACCTGCGGCTGATTCGGGTCGGCGCGGCGCGCTACTGGTTCATGATGAGCAACCACCACATCCTCATCGATGCCTGGTGCCGTTCGTTGCTGATGGACGACTTCTTCGAGATCTACACCGCCCTGGGCGAGCAGCGCGAGCCGCAGTTGGCCGTGCCGCCGCGTTATCGCGACTACATCGGCTGGCTGCAACACCAGAGCCTCGACGCAGCCCGGCAGTGGTGGAAGCGCAACCTGCAGGGCTTCGAGCGGACCACGCCGATCCCTGGCGACCGGCCGTTCCTGCGCGAGCACGCCGGTGACAGTGGCGGCATGATCGTCGGCGACTGCTACACCCGTCTCGATGCCCGGGACGGCGCACGGCTGCGGGAACTGGCCCAGGCCCATCAACTGACGGTCAATACCTTCGCCCAGGCGGCGTGGGCCCTGGTCCTGCGCCGGGTCAGCGGCGACCGCGACGTGCTGTTCGGCGTCACCGTGGCCGGGCGCCCGGTGGAGTTGCCGCAGATGCAACGCACCGTCGGGCTGTTCATCAACAGTATCGCTTTGCGCGTGCAGATGCCCGAGGACCATCAGCGCTGCAGCGTGCGCCAGTGGCTCAGCGATTTGCTGGACAGCAACATGCAACTGCGCGAGTACGAATACCTGCCGCTGGTGAGCATCCAGGAAGTCAGCGAACTGCCCAAGGGCCAACCGCTATTCGACAGTCTGTTCGTGTTCGAGAACGCGCCGGTGGAAGTCTCGGTGCTGGACCGTGCCCAAAGCCTCAATGCCACCTCCGACTCGGGCCGTACCCACACCAATTTCCCGCTGACGGCGGTCTGCTACCCGGGGGATGACCTGGGGCTGCACCTTTCCTACGACCAGCGCTACTTCGATGAAGCCACCGTCCAGGGTTTGCTGAGTGAGTTCAAACGGCTGCTGCTGGCGCTGATGGAGGGCTTGCACGGTGACATGAGCGAGTTGCCGCTGATCGGTGCCCAAGAGCAGGACTTCCTGATCGAAGGCTGCAACCAGAGCGAGCATGCCTATCCGTTGGAGCAGAGCTACGTCGAGCTGTTCGAGGCGCGGGTCGCGGTCCATCCGCAACGTCTTGCGGTCAGTTGCCTGGACACGACCTACAGCTACGCCGAGTTGAATGCGCGCAGCAACCGCCTCGGCCACGCGCTGATTGCGGCCGGGGTCGGTCTGGATCAGCCGGTGGCGTTGCTGGCTGAACGGGATGCGCAACTGCTGGGCATGATCATCGGCAGCTTCAAGGCCGGTGCCGGCTACCTGCCGCTGGATCCCGGCCTGCCGAGCCAGCGCCTGAGTCGCCTCATCGAATTGAGCTGCACGCCTTTGCTGGTCTGCACCCAGGCCTGCCAGGCCCAGGCCCAGGCGTTGCTGGACGAGTTCGCTTGCTCCGCACGGCCGAAGTTGCTGGTGTGGGAAACCGTCCAGGCCGGTGACTTTTCGCCGCAAAACCCGGGCGTCTACAGCGGGCCGGACAACCTCGCCTACGTGATCTACACCTCCGGCTCCACTGGCCTGCCCAAAGGCGTGATGGTGGAACAGCGGGGTATGCTCAACAACCAACTGAGCAAAGTGCCGTACCTGGCGCTGAGCGAGGCGGATGTCATCGCCCAGACGGCCTCCCAAAGCTTCGATATTTCGGTCTGGCAGTTCCTGGCCGCACCGTTGTTCGGCGCCCGGGTCGACATCGTGCCCAACGCCATCGCCCACGACCCGCAAGGGTTGCTGGAGCATGTTCAGCAGCAGGGCATCACCGTGCTGGAAAGCGTGCCGTCGCTGATCCAGGGCATGCTCGCCCAGGAGCGTATCGGTCTGGACGGCCTGCGCTGGATGCTGCCCACCGGCGAAGCGATGCCGCCGGAGCTGGCCCATCAATGGTTGCTACGCTATCCGGACATTGGCCTGGTGAATGCCTACGGGCCGGCGGAATGCTCCGATGACGTGGCGTTCTTCCGGGTCGACATGGCTTCCACCCGTGGCACTTACCTGCCGATTGGCACGCCCACCGACAACAACCGTTTGTACCTGCTCGACGGCGCGCTGGACCTGGTGCCGCTGGGGGCGGTGGGTGAGTTGTGCGTGGCGGGTACTGGAGTCGGACGCGGGTATGTCAGCGATCCGTTGCGCACCGCCCCGGTCTTTGTGCCGAACCCGTTCGGGGCACCGGGAGAGCGGCTGTATCGCACCGGCGACCTGGCGCGGCGGCGCAGCGACGGGGTCTTGGAATACGTCGGACGCATCGACCATCAGGTGAAAATTCGCGGCTACCGCATTGAGCTGGGTGAAATCGAAGCGCGCTTGCATGAACAGCCGGAAGTGCGCGATGGGGCGGTAGGCGTGCAGGAGGGCGCCAATGGCAAGCATCTGGTGGGCTACCTCGTGGCCACCGACTCGGCACTCAAACCCGCCGAACGCCTGGAGCGCATCAAGCAGCGCCTGCGGGCCGAACTGCCGGACTACATGGTGCCGCTGCACTGGCTGTGGCTCGATCGTCTGCCCCTCAACGCCAACGGCAAGCTCGACCGCAAGGCCCTGCCGGCCCTGGAGATCGGCCAGTTGCAAAGCCAGGACTATCAGGCACCCGGTAATGAACTGGAGCAGACCCTGGCAGACATCTGGGCCCAGGTGCTGAAAGTCGAGCGGGTGGGGGTACGGGACAACTTCTTCGAGCTGGGCGGTCACTCCTTGCTGGCGACGCAAATCGCCTCACGGGTGCAAAAGGCCCTGCAACGCAACGTGCCGCTACGGGCGATGTTCGAGTGCAGCACGGTGCTGGAACTGGCCGATTACATCGATGGGCTGGCGGCCAGCGAAATCACTGAGGAGAAGGTGGACCGGCTGAATGATTTGATGGCGGAATTGGAAGGCATGTAGTTTTGCGGCGTCTAACAAGACCATCGCGAGCAAGCTCGCTTCCACAGTGGATTTGTGTACGACGCAAATTTTCTGTGGGAGCGAGCTTGCTCGCGATGGCGGCTGCACAATCAGCGCAAAACCCAAGGTTGACGCCTCGCGCTTCGAGGCTCAGTCTTCCCAAGCTTTTTTCCAGACTCAAACAAGGAGGTCACCCATGCCCTTTGCAACGATCGACGGACAACCCCTTTACTACTTGGACCAGGGCCAGGGCCCGGTGGTGTTACTGGGCGGCAGCTATCTGTGGGACCACGCCATGTGGGCGCCGCAGATCGAGGTGTTGTCCAGGCATTACCGGGTGATCGCTCCGGACCTTTGGGGCCATGGCCAGTCCGGGCAGATGCCGGAGGGCATGAGTTCGCTGAACGATCTGGCCCGCCAGATGATGGAGCTGCTGGATTACTTGAGCATCGACTGCTTCCACCTGGTGGGGCTTTCGGTGGGCGGGATGTGGGGGACGCGGCTGGCGCTGGCGGCGCCTACGCGGATCCAGTCGCTGGTGCTGATGGACACTTATGTGGGCGTCGAGCCGGAACAGACCCGTCAGTACTACTTCTCACTGTTCGACAAGATTGAAGCCAGCGGCAGCGTCCCCGAGCCGTTGCTGGACATCATCGTGCCGATCTTCTTCCGGCCGGGCATCGACCCGCAATCGGCGCTCTACCAGCAGTTTCGCGCCACATTGGCCGCGCTGCCAAGCGATCGCCTGCGCTCCAGCATCGTACCGCTGGGGCGGATCATTTTCGGTCGGGACGACATGCGGGGGCGCCTGCATGAACTCAACGCTCAGCGCACCCTGGTGATGTGCGGCGACCAGGACAAACCAAGGCCACCGTCCGAGGCACTGGAAATGGCCGAACTGATTGGTTGCCTGCATGTGCCGGTGCCGGAGGCGGGGCACATTTCCAATCTTGAGAATCCGGAGTTCGTGACCGAGGCGTTGCTGAAGGTCTTGCGCAGCTGATCCACCGCATCGCGAGCAGGGATTTGTGCTCGATGCAAATCCACTGTGGGAGCGAGCTTGCTCGCGATTGCAATGTGCCTGTCACATCAATGCTGACTGATCTGCCGTCATCGCGAGCAAGCTCGCTCCCACAGGGGGCAGTGGTTGTCGGTCACTTCGGCCCGAGAATCTTCACCAGCTTGTCTGGCGATGGCGCGCCTTGCTGCTGTTGCAGGTCGCCTTTTTCATCCAGATAGAAAATCGCCGGGGTGGCGGACAGTTCCAGTTCGTCCATCAACTGCTGGTTGGCGTCCAGTTTGGCCTGGATGGCCGGCGGTATCTCCTTGAGCGGTTTGAGCGGGCTGCCCTTACCGGCCTTTTCATGCTCGGCCAGGGTTTTTTCCGGGTCCTTGGCGGCCAGCAAGGCGGCGGACTTACCCGGGCTGTCTTCGCGGATGATGCCCACCATGATGTGGCGCAACTGCACCTTGCCGGCCTTGACCCAAGGCCGGGCCTGTTCCCAGAACATGTTGCAGTACGGGCAGTTCGGGTCGCTGAACAGGTACACCGTGCGCGGTGCATCCTTGTTGCCGTCGGCGATCCAGTTGCTCGCTTCCATCTTCGTCCAGATGGCCTTGGCCATCGGTGCATAGACCAGTTTTTGCAGCGGTTCGGCGCTCAGGTCCTTGCCGTCGGCGTCGTACAGGTTGCCCAGCAGGACGTGTTGCCCATCCGGGGTCAGGTACAGCGCCATGCCGCGGTTCTGGTATTGCGCCGCGTAACCGCGCAACCCGTCCGGGGCCTCGAAAGTGCCGACGATTTTCGCACCCTTGGCTTCGATCTTCTTGATGGCCGCAGGCAATTCTTCGGCCTGGAGCAACGGAGCCTGCGACAGTGCGGCGGCGACGGCCAGGGTCAGCAGGTGGCGGAGGCGGGGCATGGCGGTTTCCTTGTGGCGGAGTGGGGCGTCGTGAACGAATCCGGCGTTTCGAAGTTTTCCAGGGCGCGGGCCAGGCTCGCTTCCGACAATTCACCCAGGTGGCTGCCCAGCAGGCGGCCGTCGGCACTGTAGAACAGGGTGGTCGGCAGGGCCATGGAACCCACGGCCTGGCCGAGGCGGCCACTGCCATCGAACAACACGTTGGTCAGGCTCAGGCCCTGGGTGGCCAGGTAGGTGCTGACGCTTTGCATGCTTTCGGCCTGGTTGACGAACAGGAAGGTCAGGTCCGGACGCTGTTGCTGGGCTTCTTCGAGCACTGGCATTTCACGTCTGCAGGGCGGGCACCAAGTGGCCCAGAGGTTGATCACCAGCGGGCCGCCCTGGTAGTCGGTGAGCTTCACGGTCTGGCCGTCGGCGGTGCGCAGGTTGATATCCGGCAGCCGGGTGCCTTGTTCATAAATCGTCAACGACAGGGTCGCCACCAGCCAGAACAGCAAGCCGCTGCCGACGCCGAAGCCCAATGGGCGGCGCAGGGCCGGGCGGCGTCGGGCCCACCATAACGCGCCCATCAGCAGCGCCACGATCCCCGGCCAGGCGAGGAAACCGCCGTCCCGCAGGTCGACGATCTGCCACGGGTCGTCCCGGTAATGTTGCCAATAGGCGACGACGAAGCCGATCCGTGCGGCCAAAAGCCCCAGTAGAAACAGCACGAACAGCACCGACTCAGGGTTCTCCCCACCGCGCCTGGCCACCCGCCAGCCGACGAAGGTCGCCAGGGCCAGGGCGCTGATCAGCAACAGATGGTTAAGGGCGATGGCGAAGGTGCCCAGGGTGAACGTCAGCATCAGCGCGCATCCCGGGTGAGGTTCCAGCGCTCGAGGAACGCCTTGGCGTCGACTTCCCCGGTGATCCGCTGACTGCGGCGCTCTTCACCGTCGGCGCCGATCCACAGCAGGCTCGGCGGCCCCGGTACCTGGTAACGGTTCAGCAACTCGCGGCTGGCGGGGCTGTCGGCGGTGACATCGAGGCGCAGCAGGCGCACGCCTTGCAGGGCGTCCAGCACCTCGGCGCGGCCGAAGACCTGTTTTTCCATGATCTTGCAGGACACGCACCAGTCGGCGTAATAGTCCAGCAGTACCCACTGACCCTGGGTCTTGGCGGCGTCCAGTTCCCGTTGCAGGGCGGCGGGCTCGCTGACGGTCACGAATGTATCGTGGGCGCTGGCGGTCGCGCTACCCTCGCTGCCAGCGTAGACCTTCAGGGGTTGGAAGAGATCATCGCCACCGCCCGCTGCGCCAATCACCAGCAGGCTGCCCCACAGACCGAACAGCAGCGAAGCGCTGCCGCAGAGGTAGGCCATGCGGCCGAAGCCTCCGGTCTGGCGCCAGGCGCTGTAGGCGGCGATCAACAGCACCACGCCCCACAGTCCGATCCACAGCGAGCCGTCGATGATCGGGCGAATCATCAGCAGCGCGGTGCCCAGGAACAGGAAGCCGAACACGCCCTTGAGCAGGTTCATCCAGGCGCCGGGCTTGGGCAGGAAGCGGTTGCCCACGGTCACCAAGAGCAACAGTGGCAGGCCCATGCCGATGCCCATGGTGAACAGGATCAACCCGCCGTGCAGCGCATTGCCGCTCTGGGCGATATACAGCAGGGCGCCGGCCAGCGGGGCGGTCATGCACGGGCCTACCAACAGGCCGGACAGGGCGCCGAGCACGCCGGCGCCCACCAGGCTGCCACCGCGTCGCTGGCGTCCGGCGTTTTCCAGGCGATCACGCAGCGCCGCCGGCAATTGCAATTCGAAGAAGCCGAACATCGGCAGCGCCAGCAACACGAATACGGCCGCGAAGCTGCCCAGCAGCCACGGTTGTTGCAGCAGCGCCTGGAGGTTGGCCCCTAGCAGAGCGGCGAGCACGCCCATGGCCGCATACACCAGGGCCATGCTGATCACGTAGCTGCCGGCCAAGGCCAGGCCGCGTCTCGGCCCGGCGCCGCTGCCCACCACCAGCCCGGCCAGGATCGGCAGCATCGGCAGCGAACAGGGGGTGAACGCCAGCAGCAGGCCCAGGCCGAAGAACACCAGCAGGTTCCAGCCCAAGGCCCGTTGCTGCAGGCCGCTGGCCAAGGCTTGGTCCGGCGCCTCGCCAGTGGCTGCCGCCGGTGCGCTGCCGCCCAGGTCAATCACCTGGGTCTGGGGTGGATAGCACAGGCCGGCGTCGGCACAGCCCTGGAAGCCCACCTTGATCTGGCCCGTGGCATCGGCTGGGATCTTCAGTTCCAGCGCCTGGCGATAGACTTGCTGGTCGCCGAAAAACTCATCGCTGTGGGCCTCGCCCTCCGGCAACTTGGGTTTCTGCGCCTCGGCCAGGCCATCGAACCTGAGCCGCTGCTTATACAGGTAGTACCCATCGGCGATCTGCCAGAACAGCTGCGTTTCACCGGAGTCCAGGCGTTCGGAGGTCAACACGAACGCCTTCTCCACCGGCAGGAAATCGGGTTTGGTTTCGAAGGGATTGGCGGCCTGGGCCAGGCCCGAGATCAGGAACAGCCACAGCAAAAACAATCGACGCATGGATAAAGCCTTAGAACGAAGCGAGTGGAAAACACAATGGCGACTGGCGATTAACCGTCGATTAACCCGGCGGCGACCGGCAGGCCGTAATGATCGCCCATGTTTGCCGTACTCGTCGCATAATGTCGGCTTAATCGGCCGGCGGCCTAATGTACCTTTTTCCACGGGGCTTACCATGCGCGTACTGGTCTGCGAAGACGATGAGTTGATTGCCAGCGGGATCGTTGCCGGCCTCACGGCGCAGGGCCTGACGGTCGAGCACGTGGCCACCGCATCGGCAGCGCGGGCGATGGTCGGCGTGGCGGAGTTCGATGTCATGGTGCTGGACCTGGGATTGCCCGATGAGGACGGTCTCAAACTGCTCCGGCAACTGCGCCAGCAGGGGCTGGAGACGCCGGTGTTGATCCTCACCGCCCGAGATTCGGTGACCGACCGGGTCGACGGCTTGCAGGCCGGGGCCGATGACTATCTGCTCAAACCCTTCGACCTGCGCGAGCTTGCGGCGCGCCTGCACACGTTGCTGCGGCGCGTGGCGGGGCGCAGCGTCAACCTGATCGAGCACGGTCGCCTGACCTACGACCCCAGCAGCCGGGAAACCACCCTGGACGGCCAGCCGGTGGATCTGTCCCGGCGCGAACAATCGCTGTTGCAGGCGCTCTTGCACAGTCGCGGCCGGGTGCTGTCCACCGAGCAACTCAAGGACAGCGTCTACGGGTTCAGCGACGAGCTGGAAAGCAATGCCCTCAACGTCCATATCCACCACCTGCGGCGCAAACTGGGTAACGGCATTGTCGAGACCGTGCGCGGCCTGGGCTATCGCCTGGGGCCGGCCGATGGCGGAGAGCCCTCCAAGTGATGAGCCTGCGACTGCGCCTGAGCCTGACCCTCGGCGCGGCCTTCGCCCTGATCTGGGCCTTGGCTGCGGCGTGGATGCTCAGTGATCTGCGCAACCAGATGATGTTCTCCCTCGACCAGCGCCTGGTGGCCTCGGCGCGGATGGTTGCCGGGTTGCTGGAACAGATGCCGCCATTGCCCAGCAAGGGCGACGGCACGCACTTGAGCTCCGAGCAATTGAGCGTTCCCGGTGGCATGGCCTGTCAGGTCAGTTCCTTGCGCGGCGAGATTCTGGCCCGCAGCCACGGCACCCCGGAACAGGCCCTGGAAGCCGAGAAAATGGGCTTCCACGACCAGATGATCGACGGTGCGCCCTGGCGCAGCTTCACCCTGGCCCGAGGCGACTTGCGCATCACCACCGCCGACCGCCAGATCGAGCGCGAAGCCTTGAACATGTCGATATTGCTGGCCGCCTCGGTACCGGTGGGCGTGGCGTTGCTCGGTTGCCTGTGCCTGTTGTGGCTGGGCATCGGCCAGGGCCTGGCGCCGCTCAATCGCATGCGCGATGCGCTGATGCGGCGCAATGCCGATTCCCTGGAGCCCTTGCAGATCCATCCGCTGCCCAGCGAGTTGCGTCCATTGCTGGAGACCCAGAACCAGCTGTTCCAGCGCATCGGCAAGACCATCGAGCGCGAGCGACGGCTGACCGGCGACGCCGCCCACGAGCTGCGCAGCCCGTTGACCGCCATCAAGACGCACCTGCAAGTGGCGCGCATGACCGAGGGCGCCGCCCGCGACCAATCCCTGGCACGGGCCGAGGAGGGCGCCGACCGCATGCATCGCACTCTCGAACAGTTGCTGCTCCTGGCTCGGGTCGAAGGCAGCCTGTCGTTCGACGATGGCGTGCACTGCAACGCCGAGCAGGTCGCGCGACTGGCGATCCAGGACGCGGCCAGCAGTGAGTCCCGGCGAATCAAATTGCACTTGGCCCCAGGGCTGTCCGACGCGCCGGTGCAGATGCCGGCGGTGCTGTCTATCGCCGCCTTGCGCAACCTGCTGGATAACGCCCTGCGCCATACCCCGGACGATACCGATGTGGAACTGAGCCTGGAAATGATCGGCCAGCGCGTGCGTTTCCAGGTCCGCGATCATGGCCCCGGCATCGCCGCCGACGACATCCAGCACTTGACCCAACGCTTCTGGCGCAACGGCCAGAGCACTGGCTGCGGGCTGGGGCTGGCGATCGTCCAGGCCATTGTCCAGCGTTGCGGTTGCGGCTTGCATTTCGACAGCCGCCCGGATGGATTGCGGGTCGAGTTGACGATGCCGGTGCAGGTAGGGGTCGGCTAGGTGGATGAACCTGTGGCGAGGGGATTTATCCCCGCTGGGCTGCGCAGCAGCCCCAAAAGTTGCGAACCCGCTGTGTCAGATTGATTGAGTTGTCTTCTCGAGGGCTGCTGCGCAGCCAGCGGGGATAAATCCCCTCGCCACACAGGTTCAGGCAAGTTCTAAGAACAGCGCTGTGCTCCCATACCAGGGATTTGCGTACATCTGCTGTAACGACCTGCCATTGGCGCCCCGGCCTTATCCGGGTCTATGTTTTTTTCAGCTCGACTCAAGGACTGAGGAAAACCGCGCCATGGACACCTTCATCGAAATCTGCACGGCCACGCCCAGCGATGCCGGCATCATCAGCCGGATCGCCGAACGCTCCATCCGGGTCGGGTGTGCCGCCGAACACCGCAACGACCCCATTGTCGTCGCCGCCTGGGTACGCAACCACACCCTCGCGCATATCCGCCCCTGGCTGGTCGATCCCGGCTTTCGGCTGACCCTGGCACGTTTGCAGGGGCGGCCGGCGGGTGTCGCCATGGCCTCGGCCAGTGGCCGGATCGCCTTCTGCTACGTACAGCCGGAGTCCTTCCGCCGTGGTGTCGGCCGGGCGCTGGTGCGGGACATCGAGGCCTGGCTGCGCGGGCGCGGGGTGGCCCGGGTGCGCCTCAACAGCACCCGTAGCAGCCAGGCGTTCTATCGACACCTGGGGTTCGAGCAAAGCGCTGACGCCCGCGCCATCGGCGGGGTCAAGGCCATCGCGATGCACAAGCCACTAATCGCGCCACAGGAGAAAGTGCTGCCCGCGAGTAAATCCTCCCGTGGCTGATGCGTTTCCACAACAGGAAACCTGCACGTGCGCCCCGACCAGATGCGCACCTGCCCGGTGTGTCGTTTTGGGTCACTACGTACTGCGGGGTCGAGAGATGTCAGTCGCCAACAGCCTTATCGAAGCACAGCCGGCCCGGGTCAGCCCCGTGCCGGCCGAGACGCTCTACCAGTTCAATGAGTCGCCGCTGCTGGCTCGCCAGAGTCGGCAGGAGTCCAATGCCCGCAGCTATCCACGGCGCATACCCCTGGCGCTCAAGCGCGCCAAGGGGTTGTATGTCGAGGACGTCGAGGGCCGCACCTTCATCGATTGCCTGGCCGGCGCCGGCACGCTGGCCCTGGGGCATAACCACCCGGTGGTGATCGACGCGATCCAGCAGGTGCTGGCCGATGAGTTGCCGTTGCACACCCTGGACCTGACCACTCCGGTCAAGGACCGCTTCGTCCAGGACCTGTTCGGCCTGTTGCCGGTGGAGCTGGCCGCCGAGGCGAAGATCCAGTTCTGCGGCCCCACCGGTACCGACGCGGTGGAAGCCGCCCTCAAGCTGGTGCGTACCGCCACCGGACGCAGCACCGTACTGTCGTTCCAGGGCGGTTATCACGGCATGAGTCAGGGGGCATTGAGCCTGATGGGCAGCCTGGGGCCGAAGAAACCCTTGGGCGCCTTGCTCAGCAGCGGCGTGCAGTTCATGCCATACCCCTACGATTACCGCTGCCCGTTCGGGCTGGGCGGTGTCGAGGGCGTGAAGGCCAACCTGCATTACCTGGAAAACCTGCTGAACGACCCGGAGGCCGGTGTGCAATTGCCGGCGGCGGTCATCGTCGAAGTGGTGCAGGGCGAGGGCGGAGTCATTCCCGCCGACCTGGATTGGCTGCGCGGCTTGCGGCGGATCACCGAGCAGGCAGGGGTGGCGTTGATCGTCGATGAAATCCAGAGCGGCTTCGGCCGTACCGGCAAAATGTTTGCCTTCGAGCATGCCGGGATCATCCCGGACGTGGTGGTGTTGTCCAAGGCCATTGGCGGCAGCCTGCCGCTGGCGGTGGTGGTTTACCGCGACTGGCTCGACACCTGGTTGCCGGGCGCTCACGCCGGGACCTTCCGCGGCAATCAGATGGCCATGGCCGCCGGCTCCGCGGTCATGCGCTACCTGCGCGAGCACGACCTGCCGGCCCACGCCGCCGCCATGGGCGAACGCCTGAGCGAGCACCTGCACATCCTGCAGCGGGACTACCCGCAACTGGGCGATATCCGCGGTCGGGGGCTGATGCTCGGTGTCGAGTTGGTGGACCCGGCGGGCAAGCCGGACGCCCAGGGCCATCCACCAGTGCATGCCCAGCTGGCGCCACGGCTGCAACGCGAATGCCTCAAGCGCGGGCTGATCCTGGAACTGGGCGGTCGCCAGGGCGGCGTGGTGCGGTTCCTGCCACCGTTGATCATCACCCGCGCCGAAATCGACCGGGTCGCCGAGATTTTCGGGCGAGCCCTGCATGCGGCGGTCACCGACAGCTAATTTTCAACCGGCCCCGTACGTTCCTTTCATATCCTGGCTGCGCATGTGACGCAGCGAACCTCGAGCAAAGATGGAGAGACACCCATGACTTCAGTATTCGACCGCGAGGACATCGTCTTTCAGGTCGTGGTCAACCACGAAGAGCAATATTCGATCTGGCCAGACTATAAGGCCATCCCCGAGGGCTGGCGTACCGTCGGTAAAAGCGGCTTCAAGAAGGAGTGCCTGGCCTACATCGAAGAAGTCTGGACCGACATGCGCCCGCTGAGCCTGCGCAAGAAAATGGACGAGCAGGCGGCTGCAGCCCACTAAATGTAGAGCCTGTGGCAGCAAGAAAGCTTCCCACAGCAAGGCTGCGGGAGAATACAGATCTTGCAGTCACATCAGAACCACTGTGGGAGCGAGCTTGCTCGCGATAGCGGTGGATCGGCAACATTAATGCCGGCTGACACTCCGCAATCGCGAGCAAGCTCGCTCCCACAGAGGCCGGCCGGCGTTACCCGCTATTGCTCAATCAAAAAATCAATCAACGCCCGTGCCGCCGCCGGCAATTGCCGATGGGGCGGGTAGATGATTGAAAAGGGTCGGCTGCGCCCGCCAAAGTCCTCCAGCAAAGCCACCAGTTCCCCGCGCTCGATTCGCTCCCGGACAATGAATTCATAGGTCTGGCAGATCCCCATCCCGGCCTGTGCCAGGGACACGATGCCCAATACGTCATCGGACACCTGCACATTGCCCGCCGGCAGCCATTCCCGGTCTTCATGATTGTCGCGAAACAGCCAGGGTGCGATGCGTCCGCTGCTGGGCATTACGAAGGGCAGGCAGGCGTGGGCAGCCAGTTCATCGACGTGCCGGGGTATTCCGGCGCGCTCCAGGTAATGCGGCCCGGCCACCAGGCAAAGGCGGGCGTCTTCGAGCTTGCGCCCGACCAGGCCGCTGTCCGGCAGCGGCCCAAGGCGGATCGCCAGGTCATACCCCTCGGCCACCAGATCGACATTGCGGTTGGTGATACTCAGCTCGACTCGAACTTGCGGGTAGGCCTCGGCGAAACGCGACAGCAGCGATGGCAGGCGGTAATGACCGTAGGTGGTCGGCACGCTCAAGCGCACGCGACCGGTCAAGACACCGTCCTGGCCCTGGATTCGCCGCTCGGCGTCGTCAATCAGGGCAAAGGCCGAGCGCGACTGTTCCAGGTACAACGTACCGGCATCGGTCAGGTTCAGCCGCCGGGTCGTGCGTCGCAACAGTTGCACCCCAAGCCGGGCTTCGAGGCGGGAGATGGCGCGGCTCAGGACCGAAGGCGTGGTGCCCAGCGCCACGGCACCGGCACTGAGCGTGCCTTTTTCCACGACCGTGACGAAAGCTTCCACGTCGGCCAGATAATCGAATCGACGGGCCATTGTTGCCTCCAGGGGCCAAGTGATGTTCCGGTTCGCCAGTTTATCGCCGGTTAACGCATCAATACAGTGAGCGCATCTCTTATCGAAACATCCTGGAGTCATCATGAAAAAGCTCACGACCTTGGCAACGTCTGTTGTTCTGGCGGGTATTGGCGTCGCGGCCCATGCCGATAACGTGCTGGTGGTCCTGTCGGATTCCGATCATCTGGATCTGAACAAAGGCAAGGTCTTTTCCACCGGGTTTTACCTCAACGAATTGCTGCAACCGGTGAAGCTGTTGCTGGATGCCGGTCACCACGTGACGTTCGCCACCCCGGAGGGCAGGGCGCCGACGCTGGATCGGTCCTCGATGGACAAGATGTACTTCAACAATGATCCGGCGGAGCTGGAGCGCTATCAGGCGTTGCTGGCTCAACTGAACATCACTTCGGCCAAGGACTCACCGGTGATCAGCCTGGCCCGTGTCGAGCAGATCGGTCTGGAACAGTTCGATGCCCTGTACATTCCCGGTGGGCATGCGCCCATGCAGGATTTGCTCACGAGCGCACCGCTGGGGCGGGTGTTGACGCACTTCCATGACAAGGGCAAGACCACCGCGCTGGTCTGCCACGGGCCGATCGCGTTGCTGTCGACCCTGCCTGATGCCAAGGACTTCGTTGGCCAGTTGACTACCAAAGGCCAGGCCTCGGCCAAGGCCGACTGGATCTACGCCGGGTACAGGATGACGGTAATCAGCAATCAGGAAGAAGAGTTGGCCAAGGGGCTGCTGGGCGGCGGGAGCATGAAATTCTATCCACAGACCGCGTTGCAGCAGGCTGGCGGGCAGTACAGCAGCAACACCACGCCGTGGACTGCCCATGTGGTGGAGGATCGGGAATTGATCACCGGCCAGAATCCGGCCTCGGCGCTGGCGGTGGGGCAGGCGTTGGTTGAGCGGTTGAAACCCTAGGCCGGAAGACTTCCTATCCCTTGTGGGAGCGAGCAAGCTCGCTCCCACAGGTTTTCATCGTCTGGTTATTTGAACCGCCGCTCCACCCCTTTCTCCACCAGGATCTTCGCCGAAATCTCTTCCACGGAAAAATGCGTGGAGTTGATATGGGGAATGTTCTCCCGCCGGAACAGGTTTTCCACCTCGCGCACTTCGAACTCGCACTGGGCGTAGCTTGAATAGCGACTGTTGGGCTTGCGCTCGTTGCGGATCGCCGTGAGGCGGTCCGGGTCGATGGTCAGGCCGAACAGCTTGTGCTGGTGGGCACGCAGGGCGCTGGGCAGTTGCAGGCGCTCCATGTCGTCTTCGGTCAGCGGATAGTTGGCCGCGCGGATGCCGAATTGCATCGCCATGTACAGGCACGTCGGTGTCTTACCACAACGCGACACGCCCACTAGGATCAGGTCGGCCTTGTCGTAATAATGCGTGCGGGCGCCGTCATCGTTGTCCAGCGCGAAGTTGACCGCCTCGATCCGCTCCATGTAGTTGGAGTTGTGACCAATGGAATGGGACTTGCCGACCGAGTAGGAAGAGTGCTCGCTCAGCTCCTGTTCCAGGGGCGCCAGGAAGGTGGAAAAAATGTCGATCATGAAACCATTGGACGTTGCGAGAATCTCACGGATGTCCTGATTGACGATGGTATCGAAGATGATCGGGCGGAAACCGTCGGTTTCGGCGGCTTTATTGATTTGCTGTACCATGGCCCGCGCCTTGTCGACGCTGTCTATGTAAGGACGTGTCATCTTGGCGAAGGTAATGTTTTCGAACTGTGCCAACAGGCTTTGGCCTAGCGTTTCGGCCGTGATGCCGGTGCCGTCGGAGATAAAGAAAGCAGATCGTTTCATTTGCGCCTTGGGCCTTAAGCTAGTGAGCTAGTGACGATTCTTGGATATGATAGGCGCGATTTGCCGGCCGCCAGTGGCCAGCATTCTCACTTATTTTCCAGGTCCAGGCCATATCGCCGGCAGGCGCTCCCCTGGAGCCGCCGGTGCCTTGAGCTTTTCCAACACAGTTAGTGGAGAGATCACCTTGGTAGAGTACGTAGTTTCCCTCGATAAGCTCGGCGTCCATGATGTGGAGCATGTGGGGGGCAAGAACGCATCCCTGGGCGAGATGATCAGCAACCTCGCCGGTGCCGGCGTATCGGTGCCAGGTGGCTTCGCCACGACCGCCCAGGCTTATCGTGATTTCCTGGAACTGAGCGGCCTGAACAAGCAGATCCACGATGCGCTCGATGCCCTGGACGTCGATGACGTCAACGCCCTGGCCAAGACCGGCGCCCAGATCCGTCAATGGATCATGGAAGCCGAGTTTCCCGAGAAACTGAACGCCGAGATCCGCACCGCTTTCGCCAAACTGTCCGAAGGCAATCCCGATATCGCCGTCGCCGTGCGTTCCTCGGCCACCGCCGAAGACTTGCCGGATGCCTCCTTCGCCGGCCAGCAGGAAACCTTCCTGAACATCCGTGGCGTGGAAAACGTCATTCGTGCCGCCAAGGAAGTCTTCGCCTCCCTTTTCAACGACCGTGCCATTTCCTACCGCGTGCACCAGGGCTTCGACCACAAGCTGGTCGCCCTGTCCGCCGGTGTGCAGCGCATGGTCCGCTCCGAAACCGGCACCGCCGGCGTGATGTTCACCCTCGACACCGAGTCCGGCTTCCGTGACGTGGTGTTCATCACCGGCGCCTACGGCCTGGGTGAAACCGTCGTGCAGGGCGCGGTGAACCCGGATGAGTTCTACGTTCACAAGGGCACGCTGCAAGCCGGTCGTCCGGCCATCCTGCGCCGCAACCTGGGCAGCAAGGCCATCAAGATGATCTACGGCGACGAAGCCAAGGCCGGTCGTTCGGTGAAGACCGTCGACGTGGACAAGGCCGAGCGCGCGCGTTTCTGCCTGAGCGACGCCGAGGTCAGCGAGCTGGCCAAGCAGGCAATGATCATCGAGCAGCACTACAAGTGTCCGATGGACATCGAGTGGGCCAAGGACGGTGACGACGGCAAGCTGTATATCGTGCAGGCCCGTCCGGAAACCGTGAAAAGCCGCACCCAGGCCAACGTCATGGAGCGCTACCTGCTCAAGGAAACCGGCACCGTGCTGGTGGAAGGCCGGGCCATTGGCCAGCGCATCGGCGCGGGCAAGGTGCGGATCATCAAGGACGTCTCGGAGATGGACAAGGTCCAGGCCGGCGACGTACTGGTCTCCGACATGACCGATCCGGACTGGGAGCCAGTGATGAAGCGCGCCAGCGCCATCGTCACCAACCGCGGCGGGCGTACCTGCCACGCGGCGATCATCGCTCGTGAACTGGGGATCCCGGCAGTGGTGGGTTGCGGCAACGCCACCCAACTGCTCAAGGACGGCCAGGGCGTGACCGTTTCCTGCGCCGAAGGCGATACCGGCTACATCTTCGAGGGCGAACTGGGCTTCGACATCAAGAAGAACTCCGTGGACGCCATGCCGGAGCTGCCGTTCAAGATCATGATGAACGTCGGCAACCCGGACCGCGCCTTCGACTTCGCACAGTTGCCGAACGCCGGTGTGGGCCTGGCCCGCCTGGAATTCATCATCAACCGCATGATCGGTGTGCACCCCAAGGCACTGCTGAACTACGACGGCCTGCCCCAGGACATCAAGGACAGCGTCGACAAGCGCATTGCCGGCTATAACGATCCAGTCGGTTTCTACGTCGAGAAGCTGGTGGAAGGCATCAGCACCCTGGCGGCGGCGTTCTGGCCGAAAAAGGTCATCGTGCGCCTGTCGGACTTCAAGTCCAACGAATACGCCAACCTGATCGGCGGCAAGCTCTACGAGCCGGAAGAAGAGAACCCGATGCTGGGCTTCCGTGGTGCGTCGCGCTACATCAGCGAATCGTTCCGTGACTGCTTCGAGCTCGAGTGCCGCGCCCTCAAGCGCGTGCGCAACGAGATGGGCCTGACCAACGTCGAGATCATGGTGCCGTTCGTGCGGACCCTGGGCGAAGCGAGCCAGGTCGTCGACCTGCTGGCGGAAAACGGCCTGGCCCGTGGCGACAATGGCCTGCGCGTGATCATGATGTGCGAACTGCCGTCCAACGCCATCCTGGCTGAAGAGTTCCTCGAATTCTTCGACGGTTTCTCCATCGGTTCCAACGACCTGACCCAGCTGACCCTGGGCCTGGACCGCGATTCCGGGATCATCGCCCACCTGTTCGACGAGCGGAACCCGGCGGTCAAGAAGTTGCTGGCCAACGCCATCGCCGCCTGCAACAAGGCCGGCAAGTACATCGGCATCTGCGGCCAGGGTCCTTCGGACCACCCGGACCTGGCCAAGTGGCTGATGGAACAGGGCATCGAAAGCGTTTCGTTGAACCCCGACTCGGTGCTGGAAACCTGGTTCTTCCTGGCTGAGGGTCAGGCAGCGGTCTGATCGAGTGAAGGGGCCCCACCGGTAATGTAAGCCGGGTAACCTTTGTGGGAGCGAGCTTGTTCGCGATAGCGGAGTGTCAGCCAAGATTATTTTGCTGATCCACCGCCATCGCGAGCGAGCTCGCTCCCACAGTCGTCTTTTTTGTGCAAGAGCATTATGCAAAGCAGCAGCAACCTTTTTCCTGTCGCCCTGATCAGCGCCGAGTGGCGCGGTGATCTGAGCGAAGATGTCTATCGCTTGAAACCCGGCAACAGCCCGGACTACAGCGTCGAACTGGCCGTCACCCGGCTGGGCATGGCCGACGCTAGTGAAACCCGTGGCGTCCCGGTGATCCTGTTGCACGGCAGTTTCTCCAACCGGCGCTTCTGGTATTCACCCAAGGGCCTGGGCCTGGGGGCGTACCTGGCACGCCTGGGATTCGATGTATGGATTCCCGAAATGCGCGGTCATGGCCTATCCCAGCGCAACCACGGCTATCGCCACAATCGGGTGGCCGACTACGCCCGCTACGACTTGCCGGCCATTGGCGCCTTCGTGCGTGAGCAGAGCGGGCAGGTTCCCCATTGGATCGGCCACTCCCTGGGTGGCATCACCCTGGCGGCAGCCTTGGGCGGCCACTACCTGGGCGAGCCCGCCGTGGCGTCAGCGGCTTTTTTTGGTACCCAGGTCAGCCGTACCTACTGGCCGCTGAAGATTCCGCCGGTGGAGTGGAGCGGTCGCTTCATTCTCAAGCGCTTTGCCCAATTGTCCGGCTCAAGGCTCAAGCGTGGCCCCGAGGACGAGCCCATCGGCCTGGCCCTGGAAAGCATGCGTTGGTACGGTTTGTTCGGACGTTTCGGCGATGCCGAGAAGAACTGGTGGGCCGGGTTGGCCGATGTCCAGTTGCCTGTGCTGGCGGTGAGTGCCGCGGGTGATCACCAGGACCCGACCTGGGCTTGCCGCAAACTTTTCGATCAGATCGGCTCGGTGCACAAGCAGTTTGTCTGCCTGGGCCGGGGACAGGGTTTCACAGACGATTTCGGACATGTGGAGATGCTGGTCAGCAAGGCCGCTCACCTTGAGGTCTGGCCGTTGGTGGCGCGTTGGCTCGAGGATCAACAGACCCCCCTGCTGGCAGGACAGCCCCAGTTGGCCGAGGCGGTTTGAGGCGAAGGCTCTGACAAGGGCATTTCGCTCTGGTCGGCTTGCGGCTAAGATATGACGCTTCAAGCAGTTCCAGTCACAAACGGTTGCTCATTCAGTCTGACGTTCCAGCCTTCAGGAGTTGTTCGATGAACCATTACCTCACGCCCGACCTGTGCGACGCCTACCCGGAACTGGTGCAGGTGTTGGAGCCGATGTTCAGCAATTTTGGTGGCCGCGATTCCTTCGGCGGCGAAATCGTGACCATCAAGTGCTTCGAGGACAACTCGCGGGTCAAGGAGCAGGTTGAACTCAAGGGCAACGGCAAGGTGCTGGTGGTCGACGGCGGCGGTTCCCTGCGCCGGGCACTGCTGGGGGACATGCTGGCGGAAAAAGCCGCGAAAAATGGCTGGGAAGGGCTGGTGATCTACGGTTGCATCCGCGACGTCGACGTCATCGCCCAGACCGACCTCGGGGTCCAGGCCCTGGCCAGCCATCCGATGAAAACCGACAAGCGCGGCATCGGCGATCTCAATGTGTCGGTGACCTTTGCCGGCGTGACGTTCCGCCCGGGCGAGTATGTCTATGCCGACAACAACGGCGTGATCGTTTCGCCAAGCCCGCTGAAAATGCCTGAATGAAGCGCCACAGCCATAAGGGATGAGGATGTTCGAGGAAGAAAACGCGCAATGGGGGCTGGTGCATGCCCTGGTGCTGGACGGTAAAGGCGGTGCGCGTTCCATAGCCCGGACCGAACTCGACGATCTGCAGTTGCAGGCCCACGAAAGCCTGTGGCTGCACTGGGATCGCAGTCATCCGCAAACCCACACCTGGCTGCGTAAATCCAGCGGCCTGAGCGAATTCAACTGCGACCTGCTGCTGGAAGAGAACACCCGGCCGCGCT
Source organism: Pseudomonas sp. NFACC04-2 (assembly GCF_900119265.1). NCBI lineage: Bacteria > Pseudomonadati > Pseudomonadota > Gammaproteobacteria > Pseudomonadales > Pseudomonadaceae > Pseudomonas > Pseudomonas sp. NFACC04-2. The sequence goes on along the minus strand of NZ_FPJC01000009.1, from coordinate 137,589 downwards.
TGTTGCCGTTGCCCAATGCCGAGCTGCTGCTGTTCCTGCGGGGGATCAACCTCAACCCGGGTGCCGAGCCAGAGGACATGGTGTCGGTACGGATCTTCGCGTCCGCCCAGCGGGTGATCTCCCTGCGCCTGCGTCCGTTGCGCGCCACCGATGAACTGTTGGCGCAGCTGGCCGAGGGCAAGGGGCCGAAAACGGCCTCCGAACTCATCCTTTACATGGCGCAATACCTCACCAACAAGGTGCAGGACCTGGTCACTTGCCTCTCCGAAATCGTCGACGGCGAGGAAGAAAAGCTTGATACCGACGAACGGTATACCCCCGAGCACGACGCCATTTTGCACATCCGTCGAAGGGCCGCCGCACTCAAGCGATTCCTGGCGCCACAGCGGGACATCTTCGGCCAGATGACGCGGCTCAAGCTGCCCTGGTTTTGCGATGACGACGGCGACTATTGGAACGAATTGAACAACAGCCTGACCCGTTACCTCGAGGAGCTGGAATTGACTCGAGAGCGCGTGGGGCTTGTGCTGGAGGCCGAAGACCGGCGCCTTTCGGTGCGCATGAACCGCACCATGTACCGCTTCGGCATCATCACCGGGATTTTCCTGCCGATGAGTTTTCTCACCGGCCTGTTGGGCATTAACGTCGGCGGTATTCCGTTTTCCGAAAGCCCCTACGGTTTCATGGTTGCGTGCCTGCTGATGATCTGCGTGGCACTGGGGCAGTGGTGGTTGTTCCGTCGTTTGCGCTGGGTATGACAGGGGTTTCATGTGACCCGACGAAATTTGATCGCGTCTTCCACAGACATCACGAGAGGTGCGTATGCACGATCCGTTTGAACAGTCTTTGCGCGACATGCTCAAGGCTTCGCCGTCCAGCCGGGACGACGATGCATGCCTGGGACGTGTACTGAAAACCGCCAACCGCCAGGTCGGCGCGGGCGATCTGTTCAGCCTGCTGGGCCGCTGGTTGCCCGCGCTGATGATCGCCCTGAATAACGGATCGGCCCATGTCTCGCCGGTTTCCCGCCGTAAACCTGTTACTCGCACCGCTGATAAGGCTGATTGAATATGGAACTTGATCTCTGGACCCAGAGCCTCGTCACGGCAATGACTGCATTGTGGACCAAGGTAGCCAACTTCATCCCGAACCTCTTCGGGGCGCTGGTGGTGCTGTTGCTGGGTTTTGTCGTGGCCAAGCTGCTGGATACGCTGCTGTCCAAGTTGCTCGCCAAACTGGGTCTCGATCGCCTGATGGGGGGCACCGGCCTGACCAAGTTGCTGTCCCGTGGCGGCATCCAGGTGCCGATCTCGACCCTAGTCGGCAAGATCGTTTATTGGTTCGTATTGTTGATTTTCCTGGTTTCCGCAGCAGAATCCCTTGGCCTTGAGCGAGTTTCAGCTACGCTCGATATGCTTGCATTGTATTTGCCGAAGGTTTTTGGTGCCGCGCTGGTGTTGTTGGTGGGTGTCCTGCTGGCCCAACTGGCCAATGGGCTGGTACGCGGGGCGGCCGAAGGCGTCGGGCTGGACTATGCCGCTGGCGTGGGGCGTATCGCCCAGGGCCTGGTCATTATCATCAGTATTTCGGTGGCGATCAGCCAGTTGGAGGTCAAGACAGACCTGCTCAACCACGTGATCGTGATCGTATTGATTACCGTTGGTCTGGCGGTTGCGCTGGCAATGGGATTGGGAAGCCGGGAAATCGCCGGTCAGATTCTTGCGGGAATCTATGTGCGTGAATTGTATGAGGTTGGGCAACAAGTGCGTGTTGGCGAGGTCGAAGGCCAGATCGAGGAGATCGGCACGGTGAAAACCACATTGCTGACCGAGGAGGGCGAGTTGGTGTCGCTTTCCAATCGGATCCTGCTGGAACAGCATGTGAGTAGCCGCTAACCCGGCAAATCCTGCTAATGTATGCCGCCGCGAAATGCCTGCTAACACAGGCTGCGGCGCACATTGACCTAGACTGTCGGCCCGACTTGTTTTGAACAAACCCCAATCGCTATCCACGCGCTACGACCCCCGTGATCTCTCCGATGAGGAGTTGGTCGCGCGCGCGCATACGGAGCTGTTCCACGTAACACGCGCCTATGAAGAGTTGATGCGTCGCTACCAGAGAACTTTATTTAACGTTTGTGCGCGTTATCTCGGGAACGATCGTGATGCTGACGATGTCTGTCAGGAGGTGATGTTGAAGGTGCTGTATGGCCTGAAGAACTTCGAGGGGAAATCGAAGTTCAAGACCTGGCTCTACAGCATCACGTACAACGAATGCATCACGCAGTATCGCAAGGAGCGGCGAAAGCGTCGCTTGATGGACGCGTTGAGCCTGGATCCTCTCGAGGAAGCGTCGGAAGATAAGGCGCCCAAGCCCGAGGAAAAGGGTGGGCTCGATCGCTGGCTGGTCTATGTAAACCCGATCGACCGGGAGATTCTGGTGCTACGATTTGTCGCAGAGCTGGAATTCCAGGAGATCGCAGACATAATGCACATGGGTTTGAGCGCGACAAAAATGCGTTACAAGCGCGCTCTTGACAAATTGCGTGAGAAATTTGCGGGCATTGCTGAAACTTAGTTCGGCGCAAATATCTCTTACGCGTAGGCAAGTTCTGATAGACTTGCCGCCGAGTTGTCCCCCGGTTTGCGGGACTGCTTCACAATCACCAGATGGGGATTTAACGGATGAAACTGAAAAACACCTTGGGCTTTGCCATTGGTTCTTTGATTGCTGCCACTTCGTTCGGCGCTCTGGCACAAGGCCAAGGCGCAGTTGAAATCGAAGGCTTCGCCAAGAAAGAACAATTCGACAGCGCTCGTAACTTCAAGAACAACGGCAACCTGTTCGGCGGTTCGGTTGGTTACTTTCTGACCGACGACGTTGAACTGCGTCTGGCCTATGACGAAGTGCACAACGCACGTACCGACGACGGCACTAACGTCAAGGGCGCCAACACCGCTCTGGACGCTCTGTACCACTTCAACAACCCAGGCGACATGCTGCGTCCTTACGTTTCGGCCGGTTTCTCCGACCAGAGCATCGACCAGAATGGCAGCAACGGTCGTAACCGTTCTACCTTCGCCAACGTTGGTGGCGGCGCCAAGCTGTATTTCACCGAGAACTTCTACGCCCGTGCCGGCGTTGAAGCTCAGTACAACATCGACCAGGGCGACACCGAGTGGGCGCCAAGCGTTGGTATCGGTGTGAACTTCGGTGGCGGCTCCAAGCCTGCTGCTGCTCCAGTTCCAGCTCCGGCTGAAGTCTGCTCCGACAGCGACAACGATGGCGTCTGCGACAACGTTGACAAGTGCCCTGACACCCCAGCCAACGTAACTGTTGACGCTGATGGCTGCCCAGCTGTTGCTGAAGTCGTTCGTGTTGAGCTGGACGTCAAGTTCGACTTCGACAAGTCGGTCGTCAAGCCTAACAGCTACGGCGACATCAAGAACCTGGCTGACTTCATGAAGCAGTACCCATCCACCAGCACCACTGTTGAAGGTCACACTGACTCCGTCGGTCCTGACGCTTACAACCAGAAACTGTCTGAGCGTCGTGCAAACGCCGTCAAGCAAGTTCTGACCAACCAGTACGGTGTTGAATCGTCCCGCGTTCAGTCTGTTGGCTACGGTGAAACCCGCCCAGTTGCCGACAACGCCACTGAAGCTGGTCGTGCAGTTAACCGTCGCGTAGAAGCGCAGGTTGAAGCTCAAGCTAAGTAATTAGCCCGCAGCTTTGGAAAAGCCCGGCCTAGGCCGGGCTTTTCTTTGCCTGGGATTTATGAAATGAGGGGGCGTTGCCGCAAAACAGTTGGTTAAACACAACACCTATGGGAGCGAGCTTGCTCGCGATAGCGGTGTGTCAGCCAGTATTGATACTGCTGACCCCACGCTATCGCGAGCAAGCTCGCTCCCCCATTAGGTTGGGTGCTGTTGGTTACAGCGCCGAAGCCTGAACCCACGCAGGCTGTGACGCGGTGAGTTCGGCAGCACCGGCCACCGCGCCAATCACCAGGATCGCCGGGCTCTTGAGCTGGAAGTCGCTGGCATCGGTTTCCATCGAGGCCAGGTCGCTGCGGCAATCACGCTGGTGGGGCAGGGAGGCGTTTTCGATCATGGCCACGGGCGTGTTCGCCGCCAGGCCACCGGCCAGCAACTGCTCACGGATCTCGCTCAGTTTCGCCACGCCCATGTACACCACCAGCGTCGTGCCGCTTTGGGCCAGGGCTTGCCAGTTCAGGCGGCTGCCGTCCTGGGTGTGGGCCGTGACGAGGGTCACGCCCCTGGCAATCCCGCGCAAGGTCAGTGGAATATCGCACTGGGTCGCCCCCGCGAGACCGGCGGTGATGCCGTTGACCAGCTCCACTTCGACGCCATGCTCGCGCAACCACTGCGCCTCTTCGCCGCCGCGGCCGAAGATGCACGGATCGCCTCCCTTGAGGCGCACCACGCATTTGCCCTGGCGGGCATAACGCAGCATCAGCCGATGAATGAAGGCCTGGGGAGTGGAACGGCAGCCGCCGCGCTTGCCCACGGCAATGATGCGCGCAGCGGGGCAGTGTTCCAGCACCGCGGCATTGACCAGATCGTCGATCAACACCACGTCGGCCTCGCCCAAGGCGCGCACGGCTTTGAGGGTCAGCAATTCGGAGTCACCGGGACCTGCACCCACCAGCCAGACTTTTGCGTTCATAGTGTTTTCCTCACGAGATAGCCGCCAGCGGTTGCGCAGTGGCAACCAGCAGGCGTTTGATTTCCGGTACGCAAGAGCCGCATTGCGTGCCACAGCCCAGTTCCTGTTTAAGCCCCTGCAAGTCCAGGCCACGTTCAATGCCTGCGCAGATCGCACGCTGGCTGACGTTCATGCAGTTGCACAGCGTTTTGCTGCCACCCGTTGCGGCGCCGACATTGCCCGGCGGCGCACTCAAAGGCGCCAGCAGCCAGCGCCGCAGTTGTTCATCGGCACGGCCTTCCAGCCACAGGTTCTGCAGCCAGTGCCGTGCCAGGGTTTCGCCGGCCAGGCGAATGGCGGTGATGCGGCCGTTTTCGATGCGCACCCGTTTGCCGATGGCGCGGCGCGGGTCGTCATAGGCCAGCACCGGCCCGTCGATCAGGCCCAATTGCTCGTCGATGGCCTGGAGCAGTTGCGGTTCGGGCGCGACGGCGCTGGCAGCGCGAATCAGCAACGCGGGACGTTCACGGCCGGTCAAGCTCAGGCTGACGTAGGAAAACGCCTCGCACAGGGGGCGCAGCGCTTCCAGATGCTGTTGAACGTCGCCTTCGATCAAGGCGAAAAGCTGCCAAGGCAGGTTCACCGGCTCCAGGCGCACGCCGCTGTGCTTGAGTTCCGGTTGTTTCGACAAGGGGTCGAAAGCCGGTTGAGTCAGGGTATTCACACCGCCCTTGAGGAATCGATCCCCCCAGTGCATGGGCAGGAACGCCTGGCCGGGGCGCACGCTGTCGTCGCTGTCCACGGCCACGATCACGCTGCCGCGACGGCTCTTGAGGCTGACCAGGTCGCCCGGTTGCAAGCGATGCCGCTGTAGTTCATCGGGATGCAGGCTGAGTACGGCTTCGTTCACATGACCAAACAGCTGCGCGGCGGTACCGGTGCGGCTCATGCCGTGCCACTGGTCACGCAAGCGGCCAGTGTTGAGGGTCAATGGGTAGCGGGCGTCACGCAGTTCCTGGGCGGCGCGATAGGGATCGGCCACGAAGCGCGCTCGGCCACTGTCGGTTGGGAAAATCCCGTCCACGTACAGGCGCGTCGTCCCGACCGTGGCGCCATCCGGGAAGGGCCACTGCTGAGGACCGAGCCGATCGATCAGGGCATGGCTGATGCCGGACAAGTCCAGATCGCGGCCACGGGTCAGTTGCTTGTATTCATCGAACAGTTGGGCCGGGGTGTCGAAGGCGAACAGGCTGGGTTGGCCTGGGCGCAGACGTTTCTCCAGGCGTTGTGCGAAATCCACTGTGATCGCCCAGTCCGGCCGTGCCTCACCCGGTGCGCCGATGGCCCGACGGACGTGGGAAATACGCCGTTCGGAGTTGGTCACCGAGCCTTCTTTCTCGCCCCAACTGGCTGCCGGCAGCAGCAGGTCGGCAAAGGCGGCGGTCTCGGTGGTCCGGAAGGCTTCCTGCAACACCACGAACGGGCAGGCTTGCAGGGCCTCGCGTACCGCTGTCTGGTCCGGCATCGATTGGGCCGGGTTGGTGCAGGCGATCCACAAGGCCTTGATCTTGCCGCTGCGCACCTGCTCGAACAGCTCGATGGCGCTCAAGCCGGTGGTGGCGGGCAATTGCTCGACCCCCCAGTAACGGGCGACGTCGGCGCGATGCTCCGGGTTGGCGGCTTCGCGGTGACCCGGCAACAGGTTCGACAGGCTGCCGGTTTCCCGTCCGCCCATGGCATTGGGTTGGCCCGTCAGCGAGAAGGGGCCAGCACCCGGCCGGCCGATTTGCCCGGTGGCCAGGTGCAGGTTGATCAATGCGCTGTTCTTGGCGCTGCCAGCGGTGGACTGGTTCAGGCCCATGCACCACAACGACAGGAAACTCGGTGAGGTGCCGACCCATTCGGCGCACTGGTGCAGTTGTTCGACGCTGATGCCGCACAACTGGGCGACCATCGCCGGGGTGTAGTCGCGTACCAGGTTCTTCAGGTCCGCCAAACCTTCGGTGTGGGCCTTGATGAAGTCGCGGTCGACCCAGTCTTCCCACAGCAGCAGGTGCAAAATCCCATGGAACAAGGCGACATCGGTGCCCGGCAGGATCGCCAGATGCAGGTCCGCCAGGTCGCAGGTGTCGGTGCGCCGGGGATCGATGACGATGATTTTCATCTGCGGTCGACGGGATTTGGCCTCTTCGAGGCGGCGAAAGAGGATGGGATGGGCGTAGGCCATGTTACTGCCGACGATCATCACGCAGTCGCTCAGTTCCAGATCTTCGTAGCTGCAGGGCGGGGCGTCGGCGCCGAGGCTGCGTTTGTAGCCCACCACGGCGGAGGACATGCACAGCCGGGAATTGCTGTCGATGTTATTGGTGCCCACCAGCGCCCGGGCGAGTTTGTTGAAAGCGTAGTAATCCTCGGTCAGCAGTTGTCCGGAGATGTAGAACGCCACGCTGTCGGGACCGTGCTCGGCGATGGTCTCGGCGAAGACACTGGCGGCGTGATCCAGGGCGCTGTCCCAATCGGTGCGGGCCCGAGCCAGGCCTTTGCCCAGGCGCAGCTCCGGGTATAGGGCGCGGGCGGCGAGGTCGCCGGTCAGGTGCAGGGTGGAACCCTTGCTGCACAGTTTGCCGAAGTTGGCCGGGTGGGCGGGATCGCCGCTGACGCCGAGGATGCGCTCGCCGTCATGCGCGATCAGGACGCCGCAACCGACCCCGCAGTAACAGCAGGTCGAGGCCGTGATCTGGCGATTCATCAGCTTGCGTCCCGCAGGGCCAACTGCACCCGGCCGTTTTCGACCCGGGCCGAATGATGATGGGCGCAGCCCACGTCGGGGGCTTGGGCCTGGCCGCTTTCCAGGTCGATCTGCCAGTTGTGCAGCGGGCAGGCCACGCGTTTGCCGTAGACCAGGCCTTGGGACAACGGGCCGCCCTTGTGCGGGCAACGGTCATCAAGGGCGAACACTTCATCGTCGCTGGTGCGGAAAATCGCGATATCGCCTTTGGGGCCATTGATGATGCGCGAACCCAGTATGTTGATCTCTTCCAGTGCGCAGATATCCAACCAGTTCATGCCGGCACCTCCAGGTTTTTCACGGGGATGACCTCGAACTCTTTCTTCAACTGAGGCTGTTCCAGGCGTTGCTTCCAAGGGTCCTGCTCCAGCGACAGGGAAAACTTCAGGCGTTCGTAAAGGGCCTTGCGCCGCTCGGGGTCTTCCAGCACGGCTTTCTTGATGTGCTCCATGCCAACCCGTTGCATGTAATGCACAGTGCGTTCGAGGTAGAAGGCTTCCTCGCGGTACAGCTGCAGGAAGGCGCCGTTGTATTCACGCACTTCCTCAGCGGTCTTGAGTTTGACGAAAAACTCGGCGACTTCGGTCTTGATCCCGCCGTTGCCCCCGATGTACATCTCCCAGCCGGAATCGACGCCGATAATGCCGACGTCCTTGATGCCGGCTTCCGAACAGTTGCGTGGGCAACCGGAGACGGCCAGCTTCACCTTGTGGGGTGACCACATGTTGAACAGGTCGTGTTCCAGCTCGATGCCCAGTTGGGTCGAGTTCTGCGTGCCGAAGCGGCAGAACTCGCTGCCCACGCAGGTTTTCACGGTGCGGATGGACTTGCCGTAGGCGTGGCCGGACGGCATGTCGAGGTCTTTCCAGACGCCGGGCAGGTCCTGCTTCTTGATCCCCAGCAAATCGATGCGCTGCCCGCCAGTGACCTTGACCATGGGTACGTTGTACTTGTCGGCCACGTCGGCGATGCGCCGCAGCTCGGAGGGGTTGGTCACGCCGCCCCACATCCGCGGGACGACCGAGTAGGTGCCGTCTTTCTGGATGTTGGCGTGGGCGCGTTCGTTGATCAGGCGCGACTGCGGGTCGTCCTGGGCTTCGCCGGGCCAGGTGGAGATCAGGTAGTAGTTCAGCGCCGGGCGGCAGGTGGCGCAGCCGTTCGGGGTGCGCCAGTTCAGGTAGCTCATGGCCCCGGCGATGGTCAGCAGGTGCTGGTCGCGGATCGCCTGGCGGATCTGGCCGTGGTTGAGGTCGCTGCAACCGCAGATGGCTTTTTCGCTTTTCGGTTTGACGTCCGCCGCGCCACCCACGGTGTTGATCAGGATCTGCTCCACCAGGCCGGCGCAGGAACCGCAGGAGCTGGCGGCTTTGGTGTGTTTCTTCACGTCATCGACGCTGAACAGCCCGTGTTCCTGGATCGCCTTGACGATGGTGCCCTTGCACACGCCGTTGCAGCCGCAGACTTCGGCGCTGTCGGCCATGCTCATCGCCTTGTCCTGGCCTTGGTGGCCGACGTCGCCCAAAGCGTTCTCGCCAAACATCAGGTGATCGCGGATCTCGCTGATGCCGTGGTTTTCACGGATCTGGCGGAAATACCAGCCGCCGTCCGCGGTGTCGCCGTACAGGCAGGCACCGACCAGCACGTCGTCCTTGATCACCAGCTTTTTGTAGACGCCGCCGATGGGGTCGGAAAGGGTGATGGTCTCGGTGCCTTCGCCACCCATGAAGTCCCCGGCGGAGAACAGGTCGATGCCGGTGACTTTGAGTTTGGTCGATGTGACCGAGCCCTTGTAAGTGGCGAAACCCAGTTGTGCGAGGTGGTTGGCGCAGACCTTGGCCTGTTCGAACAGCGGTGCGACCAAACCGTAGGCGGTGCCGCGATGGTTGGCGCATTCACCGATGGCGTAGATGCGCGGGTCGTAGGTTTGCATTGTGTCGTTGACCAGGATCCCGCGGTTGCATGGGATGCCGGATTTCTCCGCCAGCTCGGTGTTGGGGCGGATGCCGGCGGCCATCACCACCAGGTCGGCGGGGATGATGTCGCCGTTCTTGAACTGCACCGAGCCGACCCGACCGTTGCCGGCGTCATGCAGGGCCTGGGTCTGCTCGCTGAGGCGGAATTTCAAGCCACGGTTTTCCAGGGCGGTCTGCAGCAATTGGCCGCTGGTCTTGTCCAGTTGCCGTTCCAGCAGCCATTCGCCCAGGTGCACCACGGTTACGTCCATGCCCCGCAGCTTCAAGCCATTGGCGGCTTCCAGGCCCAGCAGGCCACCGCCGATGACCACGGCATGCTTGTGGGTCTTGGCGGTGTCGATCATCGCCTGGGTGTCGGCGATGTCGCGGTAGCCGATCACGCCCTCCAGGGTGTTGCCGGGAATCGGCAGGATGAAGGGCGTGGAGCCGGTGGCGATGAGCAGGCGGTCGTATTCGGCTTCGCTGCCGTCTTCGGCGATGACCCGGCGCTTGACCCGGTCGATCTCCACCACTTTGCGGTTGAGCAGCAGCTTGATGTTGTTGTCCAGGTACCAGCTCAGGTCGTTGAGCACGATCTCTTCGAACGTCTGCTCACCGGCCAGCACCGGCGAGAGCAGGATGCGGTTGTAGTTGGTGTGGGGCTCGGCGCCGAACACCGTGATGTCGTACAGCTCGTTGCTCAGCTTGAGCAGTTCCTCGAGGGTTCGAACCCCGGCCATGCCGTTGCCGATCATTACCAGTTTGAGTTTTTTCATCAGGGTTCTCCGCAAGCCAGGCCCGTTTCGTCACGGCGATCGGACTGGCTCGGCAATTTTTACGAAAACAAAAAAAGGCGTCCCGCTAGCAAGCTAGCGAGGACGCCTTTGTCCTGGTCCCGTTCTCTCGGGAAGCACCGCCTTCATCGTTGGAGGCGTTGCTTTATGTATGGTGAGAGAGGTTATGCAGTGGTTGTGCCAAGTGGCTGGAAGGCGCGGGTTTATTGAGGGGGCAGGTGGGTGAATGGAGTTGAGGAGGGATTTATTGCACCGAATCAAAGCGGGTTGCCCGGTAATGGAGCGCTGTCGAGCGGTAAGGCGTTTTATGTGGCGAGGGAGCTCGCTCCCGCTCGAGCGCGAAGCGGTCGCAAGTGATTGGGTCTGCTTCGCAGCCCAGCGGGAGCAAGCTCCCTCGCCACGGTCATGACGAGTGAAACACCAAAAACAGCAGCACAACATTCACCACCAACGACACCAGCGCCAACGTCCGCCAGACCTTCAGCGGTTCGCGCTCCAGCAATGGCCTGGGCCTTACGCTCAAGCTGCGGCGCTCGCCCTGTTCCAGCAGCAACAACCATTCCTCGGCGGTTTCAAAGCGCTGGCCCGGGTCCGCCGCGACGGCGCGTTCCAGGCTTTGCCCGAGCCATTCGGGCAGGTCCGGCCGATAGCGGCTGGCACTGACCGGCACACCGAAGCGCGGGCGTTGGAAAGCTTCGATTTCGCCGTAGGGATAGTGCCCGGTCAGCAGGAAATACAAGGTCACGCCGACGGCATACAAATCCTGTTGGGCCGTGGGCGCGGTGCCGGCGAAGGCTTCCGGGGCGATGTAGCTGGGGGTGCCGGGCAGCACGTTGGCCTGGTCTTCGGACAGGCCCGGGCAGTACGCCAACCCAAAGTCCAGCAAGCGCAGTTCCCCATCGTCCCCCAGGTGCAGGTTTTCCGGCTTGATGTCGCGGTGGTAGATCTGCCTTCGATGCAGCAGGCCCACCGCCCGCACCAGTCGTTGCGCCAGGTCCAGCCATTGCGCCAGGGGCAGCGGCCCGCCCTGGTTGAACTGCTCGGCCAGGGTCGCCCCCGGATATTCCCGCATCACGTAGTACAAATGCTGTCGCTGGGGTACGCCATGGACCTCGGGAAACTGCCGCCCGGCGACCCGCTTGAGAAACCATTCCTCCGAGAGCAAGGCCTGTCCGGCACGGCTGTCGTCCCGTAGTTGCACGGGCAGGGTTTTCAACAGCCAGGGTTGGCCTTGGCCGTCGTGTACCCGGTAGAGCAACGATTGCTGGCTGTGGCCGAGCAGGCTTTCGATCTGCCAGCCCTCGAAGACCTGGCCCGGTTTCAGCGCCGGCGGCAGGGGCCATTGCTGCAATTGGATCAGCGCATCGCCGATGCTCGCTTCGCCCAGCGCATCGACCCGCACCAACAGGGCGCTGGCGTTGTCCTGGCTGCCGGCCAAGTGCGCGGCGTTGACCAGCGTCTGCGCGGCCAGGTCCAGGTTCGGCTGGTCGCGCAGGATGCCGGCGATGGCCGTGTCTCCAAGGACCGCCCAGACGCCGTCGCTGAGCAATACGAAGGTTTCGTCGGTGCGCAGCTCACCGTCGAGAAAGTCTAGGATCAGGTGTTGATCCAGGCCCAGGGCCCGCTTGAGCACATGTTGCATGCCCTGCTGTTCCCAGACGTGATCCTCGCTGACCCGTTGCAGGTGGTCGGCGTGCCAGCGGTAGACCCGGCAATCGCCGACATGCGCGAGGGTGAAGCGCCGGCCTCGCAGGACCAAGGCGCTGACGGTGGTGAGCAGCGGTTGCCCGCCACCGTTGGCCTGCAGCCAGCGATTCTGTGCCAGTAGCAACCGATCCAGTGCCTGGGCCACGCCCCAGGTTTGCGGCGTGGAGTAGTAGTCCAGGGCCAGGGCCTGCAAGGTCGAACGGGCGGCCAGCCCGCCATCGGCGCATTGGCTCACGCCGTCGGCGATGGCGAACAGGTAACCCTTGCTGGCGGCCAGGGCCGGGGCGGGGGTGACCAGGCGCAGGGCGTCCTGGTTTTCCTCCCGCGGGCCGATGGCACTGGCTTCGGCGAAGCTCAATTGCAGGCTCATGGTTGCAGGTTATACCCGAGCAGCGGTGACGGCGGCCGAACCCCAAGTGGTTCTCCAACGACGCTTGACGCCGTGCAGGCCGAACCAGGCCAGGACACCGAGGCTGGCGAACAACCACAGGGCCAGTTGATAGCTGCCGGTGCTTTGCTTGATCGCGCCCATGCCCGCCGCCAGGGCGAAGCCACCGATGCCGCCGGCCATGCCGATCAGCCCGGTCATCACGCCGATTTCGCGACGGAAGCGTTGTGGCACCAGTTGAAACACCGCGCCGTTGCCCGCACCCAAACCGAGCATGGTGCAGACGAACAGGGCCAGGGCCGCATAGGAACTCGGCAGGTTGAAGCCCACCGCCGCGATGCAGACCGCCGCTACGGTGTACATGCCCAGCAAGGTGCGGATGCCGCCGAAACGGTCCGCCAGGGCACCGCCCAAGGGGCGCATCAGGCTGCCACCGAAGACGCAGGCGGCGGTGTAGTAGCCGGCGGTGACGGGGCTCAGGCCGTATTGGTCATTGAAGTAGCCGGGCAGTGCGCTGGCCAGGCCGATGAAACCGCCGAAGGTCACGCTATAGAAGAACATGAACCACCAGCTGTCACGATCGCCCAGAGCCTTGAGGTAGTCGGCCATGGATTTGGCTTTCGGCCGCTCGGGGGCGTTCTTGGCCAGCCAGGCGAAGAGGACCAGGGTCAGCACCAGGGGGATCAGCGCGAAGCCGAACACGTTGGTCCAGCCGAAGGCCACCGCCATCACCGGAGCGATCAACGCCGCGAGCACGGTGCCCGAGTTACCGGCGCCAGCGATGCCCATGGCCTTGCCCTGATGTTGTGGCGGATACCACTGGGACGCCAGTGGCAGGGCCACGGCGAACGACGCGCCAGCCACGCCCAGGAACAAGCCGAGCAGCAGGGCTTGTTCGTAGCTGTGGATGCCCAGTTTCCAGGCGCAGAACAGCGCACCGATCACAATCACCTGGCCCACCATGCCGGCGGTCTTCGGTGAAATCCGGTCGGCCAGCAGGCCCATGAACAGGCGCAGCACGGCACCGGCCAGGATCGGTGTCGCCACCATCAGGCCGCGTTGTTGGGTGGTCAGGTGCAGGTCGGCGGAGATCTGCACCGCCAGTGGGCCGAGCAGGTACCAGACCATGAAACTCAGGTCGAAATAAAGGAAGGCCGCGAACAGTGTCGGGGTGTGGCCGGATTTCCAGAAGCTTGAATTCATCGCGCACCTCAGCTGTAAAAGTCTCGAGAAAATGAGTCAGTGCTTAGAGCAGTGCGCCGCCTGTGGTCGCACCACCGGCTCCGAAGAGCCAAAACAAAAAAACGCCGCAACCCGGATTGCCAGAGAGGCAAGGAGGGTGTGCGACGTCTTTGTCGTAGGTGGGGCAACCGCCGTTGGTTACCTGTGCAGTTGCTTAAGCGAGATCTGTGCCAACAGCAGGAATCGGAGGTGTCCTCTGAACCTGTGGGAGCGAGCTTGCTCGCGATGACGGTGGGTCAGTCGATACTGATGTTGGAAGTTAGATTGCTACGCGAGCAAGCTCGCTCCCACAATGGATCCGCAGTGGCCGCAGAGCCTGTGGGAGCTTGCTCGCGATGGCGCCAGGCCAGGCGCTATAAGGTTTTCAGCCGAGCAACTCGTTCATGGCGATGATCTGCTCCGCCACCTGGATCAGCTTCTGTTGGCGGCTCATGGCCTGGCGGCGCATCAAGGTGTAGGCCTGTTCTTCGTTGCAGTCCTTCATCTTCATCAACATGCCCTTGGCCAGTTCGATGCGCTTGCGTTCGGCCAGTTGCTGGTCCCGGGCCAGGAGTTGGGCGCGCAGGGCCTGGTCACTTTCGAAGCGGGCCATGGCCACGTCGAGGATCGGTTGCAGGCGCGCGGCGTGGATGCCTTCGACGATGTAGGCACTGACGCCCGACTTGATCGCCTGGCGCATCACATTGGGGTCGTGCTCGTCGGTAAACATGACGATCGGTCGTGGTTGGTCGCGACTGACCAGCACCACTTGCTCCATCACATCGCGTCCGGGTGACTCGGTATCGATCAGGATCACATCCGGACGCACCGTTTCGACGCGCGCCGGCAGGTCGATGGTCAGGCCGGATTCGTCGATCACTTCGAAGCCGGCTTCAATCAGGGCGGCCTTGAGGCGGCCGACTTTTTTCGCGGTGTCGTTGATCAGCAGGATACGCAGCATGGTCGTGGCTCCTGTCAGCGGCTGGCGAGAAGGGGAGCCGCATCGCTCAAGGCGTGCAGTTTGAAGCTGCGGGCGTACCCGACCGGGTCCGAGCCGTCCCAGGTGATGCCGTCGATCAGTTGGCTGCTGCGCATGTCCTGGCCAGGGGGCGCTATATCCAGCGCCGCACAGGCTTCACGGTACAACTTGAGCTGCTGGACGTCCCGGGCCACGGCCAGGTAATCCGGGTCTTCGCGCAGCAGGCCCCAGCGACGGAACTGGGTCATGAACCACATGCCATCGGACAGGTACGGCAGGTTCACTTCGCCGCCGCCATGAAAGCGCATGGCGTGGGGATCCTGCCAACTGTTGCCCAAGCCATCGGCATAGATCCCCAGCAGACGCGGCTCGATGCAGTCCAGCGGGGCGTCGAGGTATTCGGGTGCACTCAACAGTTGCGCGGTGCTGCGACGGTTTTCGCTGCTTTGTTCGATGAAGCGGCTGGCTTCGAGGATCGCCATCACCAAGGCCCGGGCGGTATTGGGGTATTGCTCGACGAACGCCCGGGTGCAGCCCAGGACTTTTTCCGGGTGGTCGGGCCAGATGGTCTGGGTGGTCGCCAGGGTAAAGCCGAGGTTCTGCTTCACTGCGCTGGCACACCACGGTTCGCCGACACAAAACCCGTCGATGCGCCCGGCTTGCAGGTGCGCAATCATCTGTGGCGGCGGCACCACCACACTGTCGACGTCCGACAAGGGGTGGATGCCCTGGGCGGCGAGCCAGTAATAGAGCCACATGGCGTGGGTGCCGGTGGGGAAGGTCTGGGCGAAGGTCAGTTTCGGGCGAGTTTGGTGCACGTGTCGTTCCAGTGCTTCAGGACTGGTCACGCCCTGGGCCTGCAAGCCATGGGACAGGTTGATGCTCTGGCCGTTCTGGTTCAGCCCCATCAGCACCGCCATGTCGGTCGCTGCGACCCCGCCGATGCCCAGGTGCACGGCATAGACCAGGCCATACAGGCTGTGGGCGGCATCGATTTCACCGCTGACCAGTTTGTCCCGCAGGTTGGCCCAGGATGCCTGGCGCTTGAGGTTCAGGGTCAGGCCGTAGGGTTGGGCGAAGCCCTGAGTGGCGGCGACCACCACCGGGGCACAGTCGCTCAAGGCCATGAAACCGAGGTTGACCGCGCTCTTTTCCGGGGCATCGCTGCCGTTGACCCAGGCCAGGGGGTTGGCTGGAACTTCATTCATCGCGCTTCACCTTTGCACATAAAAAAGCGCCGTGTCCGAGCCAATTGCCAGAGCGGGACAGCAGATGCCGCCGTTGTCCCTTTAATCAGTCTGGCACTCATTTGGATGTCGACATGGGCGCCGATGAACAGTAATGGTGCAAGGCATATGCCAGCCCGGCCCTCATCACCTTTCCATCAAGGGGCGATGTTGAACTTCTAAGGTCGAGCAACGGCTGCAATATTTAATCTGGCATGGCGTGTACTGTTGCGCGCCTGCCAGATTTTTTTTCAGGAAAGATTACATCTTGATTTTATTGAGGGCTGTCTTACGGTTCTCGTCGCGGTTTCCTACGCCAATAACGTTCAACGCCCTACGGAATCCTCCTACGCATCTTCCTATAGTCAAGCCGCTCGTCATCCCGAGCCTGTCACACCACAGGCTCGATCGCGCTTCAGTAACTTTCTATAGAGAAGTCTCAGAGTATGGACAGTACAACTGATCGAACGCCGGGCAAGTCATTCGTTTTTGACCACTGGTTATTGCAAAGCGATGGAACGCTGATGCGAGATGGACTGGGCGTTCATGTTCCGCCCAAAGAGCTGCGCGTACTGCGTCTGTTGTTGATGTCGGCGGGTACGGTTGTCAGTAAGGATTTTTTGCTGGACCGGGTCTGGCCCCGTATGGATGCGGCGCAGGAGTCGTTAACCCGTTGTATCTACGCATTGCGCAAGTTGTTCAAGGAGAACAAGGGCTACATTGCGACGGTTTACGGCCAGGGATATCGGTTCACCGGCTCCGTGGTTGAGCTCGAGGTGCCAAGCGAGGCGAGGGCGGTGGCGCCTTCGCTGGCGGTTTTACCGTTTCGCAATCTGGACGAGATTGCGGCGCTGGATCTGCAGGATCAGGTGATCCGCCAATTGACCACGGCGTTCGGTGAGGCATTGCATGTCATTCCCTCGGGGCTGATCGCGGCCTGCGGGCCTTCGGACGAGGTGAGGTCGTTGGCCGGGCGGTTGTCGGCGGATTATTGCTTGAACGGTCGTTTTATCGGTGCGGGCGGGTTGCAGCACTGGTCGATCGAGTTGATTCGTGGACGCGACCAGGCCTTGCTGCACGGTCAGACGCTGGATGCCTGGGATCCGGGGGAGGCACTGGGTGCGTTGACATGCCTGGTTGCCCAGCACGTACCGGGGCTTCGCCCCGTCGGTGATCGCTGCGGGTCCTATCCGGTGGCGGTGGCATATCTCAATGGGTTGTGCAGCGTGCAACAGCACACGGTGCAAAGCCTGCGCGATGCCCAGGTGCTGTTCAGGCAGTGTTTGAAACTCGACGCCGGGTATGCGCCGCCCTGGTGTGGTTTGGCGGATGTGTGGCTGGGACAGGCGATGATGGGCCTGGGTGAGCTGGAGCGCGCAATCGAAGAGGCGCATTCGGCGGTTTCCAGAGCGTTGACGCTGGACCCCGGCAGCATCCCGGCGTTGACACGCCTGGCGTTGCTCACCAGTTTGCGCGGCTGCGAGCAGGCGGCCCAAGTGTTGTTCCGGCGCTGCCTGTTGTCGGCCGATCAGGCGGACGTGCTGTATTTTCATGCCTGGCATCACTGGTTCTGGCAACGCAACGAGCAGGCGCTGCAAATGCTTGACCAGTGTCTGGAGCATGATCCGGGTTGTGTCCGGGCGCAGATCTTGCGGGTGCGCATTCATGAACAGCCGGTGTGGATCCGCGACAGATGCAGATCAACAGCAGCTATCTGTGTTACCCAGGCCCGACGATGATCGCGCCATGACCAGGCGGCGCAGGATTCTGATCGTTTGTCGCACGCTATCGGCAGAATCCGATCAGGAAGCCGGCGGCCGGCCCTTCTATCATGTCCGCTCATTTCACTGCTCTGGAGCTTGGACGGTGACAGTCCTGACAGCCCCCACGCCACAGCCCTGTGTCCTGCGGATACTCAATGCTCCCTTGCAGGGCTGCGAGGCCTCCCTCGGCGAAGGTCTGACCCCTGTTCATCGTCGGTGCCGCGGTTGCTGCTCAGCGCGCAACGCAATCTGCTCACGCCGGACCAGCAGGCCAGGCTGATCGAGACCTTGCTCGCGGCGGCGCCGTATGCCCGCGACGTCGTGCTGCAAGTGCACGCGCTGCTCGCCGATCTGGCCCTGAGTGGCTTGCAGCGTCTTTCACTGGCCTTCCGTCGGGTCGAGTATGGGAATAGTGTCACGTTCGCCGTCGCGGGCGATCTGCAGGATGCCGAACTGGCTGCCGCCCGCCAGTGCGTTGACGATTTTTACCGACAGTGGGGTGGCCGCTACGTGCATTTCACTGTCGAGCTCAGGGACGACGGGCTCAAGGGCACGTCGTTCCAAACCGGCCCGAAGGGCTACGTCAAGACGAGCGTTTCGTCCTGGCATTTTCTCCTACATGCAGAGTGAATAACGAATGCCTGGTATCCCGATCATGTTTCCCTCAACCCCCGATGACTTTCTCGGCAAACAAGCCGCTGCCTTGGAGCCTGGCGCCCAAGGCCTGAAAGAAGCCTTGGACCAAGCGCTGGTGGACCTCAAGACGGATGCCTCGGACCCCGGAAAACTGGCGGCCTACCAGAGCGCGCTTTCCTCCTACACGGTATTGCGCAACGCCCAGACCAACACGATCAAGGGTTTCAAGGATATCGACATGGCGATCATCCAGGCGGCTCGCTGACCCGTTCTCTTTCCGGTTCCGCCGTCAACAGCGGGCAAGGGGTCTCGACGATCAATGAGTTGATGCAACGGCCGGACGTCACTCACCCTGCAGGCTGGCCCCCCTGCAGGAGTTGACCAGGCAGTACAACGTGGGGATCAATCTGCTCAACGTGCTGGTGCGCAAAGGGGTGAGCCCGGCAGGAACCTTGTTGCGTGCTTGAAGCCAGGTCTGTGGGGACTGCTGTTGTGCCTGGCGCTGGCGGGTTGTCGTCAGCCGAACCTGCTGGAAGGGCTGGATTGGCAACAGGCCAACGAAGGGCTTTCGGTGCTGCAGCGCAACACTATCGCCGCGGTGAAAGTCGACGCTGGCAAGAGCTGAGGACGGGATTTCCATTGTTGATCCTGCGTGACGAAGGGCTACTGGGTAGCTGCCATTGCAGCTGCATCGCTCTTTTGCAGGCTTTTGGCGCTTGCAACTATCAAATAACGCCCCAAGACAAAGGGGCGCGGTGTGTCGGCGCAAAGATGGGGGCGCAATCAAAGCGCTTCTCGCCGCTGACGCTCCTGCTCGGTATAATCGCGTCACTTTTTATCGCCCAGAGTCAAACCCACCCATGTACACCCTGGCCCGTCAGCTATTGTTCAAACTTTCCCCGGAAACCTCCCACGATCTGTCCCTGGACCTGATCGGCGCGGGCGGACGTTTGGGCCTCAACGGTTTGCTGTGCAAGGCGCCGGCGAAATTGCCGGTGACGGTCATGGGCCTGGAATTTCCCAACCCGGTCGGGTTGGCGGCGGGTCTGGACAAGAATGGCGCGGCTATCGACGGGTTCGCCCAGTTGGGTTTCGGTTTCGTCGAAATAGGCACCGTTACCCCACGACCACAGCCGGGCAACCCCAAGCCACGGATCTTTCGCCTGCCGCAAGCCGAGGCGATCATCAACCGCATGGGGTTCAACAACCTGGGCGTCGACCATCTGCTGGCCCGTGTGGCCGCTGCCAAATACAAGGGCGTGCTGGGCATCAACATCGGCAAGAACTTCGACACGCCGGTGGAGCGGGCCGTCGACGACTACCTGATCTGCCTGGACAAGGTCTATGCCCACGCCAGCTATGTGACCGTCAACGTCAGCTCCCCCAACACTCCGGGGCTGCGCAGCCTGCAATTTGGTGATTCCCTCAAGCAACTGCTGGCCGACCTGGCCCGGCGGCGCGCGGAACTGACATTGATCCACGGCCGGCATGTGCCACTGGCGATCAAGATCGCCCCGGACATGACCGACGAGGAGACCACCCAGGTAGCCCAGGCCCTGATCGAGACGGGCATGGACGCGGTGATCGCCACCAACACGACCTTGGGGCGCGAAGGTGTCGAAGGGCTGGAGCACGGTGACGAGGCGGGTGGTTTGTCTGGGGCGCCAGTGCGTGACAAGAGCACCCACACCGTGAAGGTGCTGGCCGCTGAATTGGCGGGGCGCTTGCCGATCATCGCGGCGGGCGGGATTACCGAAGGCAAGCATGCCGCCGAGAAGATCACCGCCGGGGCGAGCCTGGTGCAGATCTATTCGGGGTTTATCTACAAAGGGCCGGCGCTGATCCGTGAGTCGGTGGATGCCATTGCGGCGTTGGGTTGATCAGCCGCGCCTGTAAGGGGGAGTGCAGTACCCCCTCGCCACAAGAATGTTTGCAGCTTGAGTCCTGCGCTAATCACCCCCCGATATTCACCAAACCCCAGGCATTAAAAAGGGCTCCTCGAAGGAGCCCCCTGGGCCGTAGCCCGCCGTCCGGATGGGACGTGCGTGGTTAAATCGATATGGGTGTCAAATTGTCGAGTTCTTGAGTATTAAGCCCTGTGTCAGCCGACGGCGTGAAGTTCGTTGAGTCTGTGGATACCCGCAGTGCCGGTCATACCGTCCCAGTTGTCGCCGCGTCCTTCTCGCCAGCCATTGATCCAGGCTTGACGTACCGACGGTAGAGTAAAGGGGCAAAGCTCACGGGATTTACCACCAACGCCATATTGGTAACCACGTAAAAATGCTCTTTCCAACGGATCACGCTTAAGTCTTCTCATAGGGTGTTGCCCTCACTTGTTGACTGTTACTTAGCGTCGACCTCTATCGAGGCCGGGGCAGAATCATTCTGCCGTTGGTGGCTCGTTGCCGGCGTGACGAGCCGAGGTGTTGACGCCGTTGCGACGTCAACCTGTGTTGAGTTCTAACTAAAGCGTCACATGGATGGAATGATCGTTTTGTCATAAGCACGTAACAATAAAGATGTTAGGGCGATAAGTAACTTCATGTTCGTTGACCGCTTTTGAGCAAGACCCCTGTATGATCGGCCCTGCGCCAAAGGGGACTGGCGTTCCTTGAATGAGAATGTCCTCCCGTTGCACTCGGGTACTATTCGACGAAAGGGTCGAGTTTTCACAATTTGTTGCACAGAATTTTTTACCTCCCTTCGCATCAAAGCTCTTTTAACCTGAGCGGCGAGGGCGGCACGGCACACTTTCGTGCCACGCGGGTGCTCTTGAGAAAAGCACCTGACTGAACCCGGCCTGGCAATGCGTTGCCCGGTCCACTTAGCCAAAGGCTCTGGAAATCCCATGTCCGATCGTTTCGAACTCTTCCTCACCTGCCCCAAGGGCCTCGAAGGCCTGCTGATCGAGGAAGCCGTCGGGCTTGGCCTTGAAGAGGCGCGCGAGCACACCTCGGCCGTGCGCGGCATGGCCGACATGGAAACGGCCTATCGCCTGTGCCTGTGGTCGCGCTTGGCCAACCGCGTGTTGCTGGTGCTCAAGCGCTTCCCGATGAAGGACGCCGAAGACCTGTACCACGGTGTGCTGGATGTCGACTGGCAAGACCATATGCTGGCCGATGGCACCCTGGCGGTGGAGTTCAGCGGCCATGGCTCGGGCATCGACAACACTCACTTCGGCGCCTTGAAGGTCAAGGACGCCATCGTCGACAAGCTGCGCACCCCGACGGGCGAGCGGCCGTCCATCGACAAGCTCAACCCGGACCTGCGCATCCACCTGCGCCTGGACCGCGGCGAAGCGATCCTCTCCCTCGATCTTTCCGGCCACAGCCTGCACCAACGCGGTTATCGCCTGCAGCAAGGCGCCGCACCGCTGAAGGAAAACCTCGCCGCCGCGATCCTGATCCGCGCCGGTTGGCCGCGCATTGCCGCTGAAGGCGGCGCGCTGGCCGACCCGATGTGCGGTGTCGGCACGTTCCTGGTGGAAGCGGGCATGATCGCCGCCGACATGGCGCCGAACCTGCGTCGCCAGCAGTGGGGCTTCACCGCCTGGCTCGGCCATGTGCCGGCGTTGTGGAAGAAACTCCACGAAGAAGCCACCGCCCGCGCCGCCGCCGGCCTGGCCAAGCCGCCGTTGTGGATACGCGGTTACGAAGCCGACCCACGGCTGATTCAGCCGGGCCGCAACAACGTCGAGCGTGCGGGCCTGAGCGAGTGGATCAAGATCTATCAAGGCGAAGTCGCCACCTTCGAACCGCGTCCGGACCAGAACCAGAAAGGCCTGGTGATCTGCAACCCGCCGTACGGCGAACGCCTGGGCGATGAAGCCAGCCTGCTCTACCTCTATCAGAACCTCGGCGAGCGCCTGCGCCAGGCCTGCCTGAACTGGGAGGCGGCGGTGTTCACCGGCGCGCCGGACCTGGGCAAGCGCATGGGGATTCGCAGCCACAAGCAGTATTCGTTCTGGAACGGCGCCTTGCCGTGCAAGCTGCTGCTGATCAAGGTCCTGCCGGATCAGTTCGTCACCGGCGAGCGTCGCACTCCAGAGCAACGCCAGGCCGAGCGCGAACAGGCCGCCTACGATCAGGCCCCTGAAGTCCCGCAAGAGCGCCAGTACAACAAGAACGGCAACCCGATCAAACCGGCTCCGGCACCGGCCCCTGTGGTCGAGCAGGCGCGGTTGAGCGAAGGCGGGCAGATGTTCGCCAATCGCCTGCAAAAGAACCTCAAGTTGCTGAGTAAATGGGCCAAGCGTGAAGGTGTGGACTGCTACCGGGTCTACGATGCCGACATGCCGGAATATTCCATGGCCATCGACCTGTACCACGACTGGGTTCATGTCCAGGAATACGTCGCGCCCAAGTCCATCGATCCGGAAAAGGCCTCCGCCCGCTTGTTCGACGCCCTGGCGGCCATTCCCCAGGCACTGAACGTCGACAAGAACCGTGTGGTGATCAAGCGCCGCGAACGTCAGAGCGGCACCAAGCAGTACGAGCGCCAGAGCGCTCAGGGCAAGTTCACCGAGGTCAACGAAGGCGGGGTGAAGCTGCTGGTCAACCTCACCGACTACCTGGACACCGGGCTGTTTCTGGATCATCGGCCGATGCGCCTGCGGATCCAGAAAGAAGCAGCCGGCAAGCGCTTCCTCAACCTGTTCTGCTACACCGCGACCGCCAGCGTCCACGCTGCCAAGGGTGGTGCTCGGAGCACCACCAGTGTCGACCTGTCGAAAACCTATCTGGACTGGGCGCGGCGCAACCTCTCGCTCAATGGTTTTTCCGACAAGAACCGCCTGGAGCAGGGCGACGTGATGGCCTGGCTGGAAGCCAGTCGTGACGAGTACGACATGATCTTCATCGACCCGCCGACCTTCTCCAACTCCAAGCGCATGGAAGGCGTGTTCGATGTGCAGCGCGACCACGTCCAGTTGCTGGACCTGGCCATGGCACGCTTGGCCCCGGGCGGTGTGCTGTATTTCTCCAACAACTTCCGCAAGTTCCAGCTCGAGGACAATCTCGGCGAGCGCTACGCGGTGGAAGAGATCACCGCCAAGACCATTGATCCGGATTTTGCCCGCAACGGCAAGATCCACCGCGCCTGGAAGATCATGGCACGTTGATCGAATTCTGATTGGATCCATGAAGCCTTGTACTTCAAGGCTTCCAGCCGCATTTGGGACTGGCTAAAATGATGGCTAATAGCTATAACTTAGGCTGTGTCCAGGGCTGTGCCTATGCCTGGCTCCATTCTGAGTTGCGTTTATGGCTTTGCATCAGGTGCGCCCCAGGATCCTGGGCTTTATCAGCGAAGATGTGTCGGCCTGGCTGGTGGCTTTGCTGGTGCTGCTGGCCGGCGCCTTCCTGACCGGCTTGCTGAGCTGGGCGATGACGAACCTGTTCAATCAGCAATTGCGCCAGCGCTTCGAGTTGCAAGCCGAGGAGCGCTTCAGCCGCATCGAAGAGCGATTCCAGGACGAGGAAGAACGTCTCGATGGCTTGCGGCGGTTCTTTGTCAATTCGGCAGGGGTATCCAACGCAGAATTTCACGGCTACGTCGAACCGCTGTTGCGGCGCACCCTGGCCTTCGCCTGGGCGCCACGGATAGCTGGGCACCTGCGACAATCCTTCGAACAAGAGACGCGAGGCCGGGGGGACGACGCCTTTGCCATCCGCGAGGTCGACGATAGCGGCGGCCTGCGGCGTGCCGCCGAGCGGGACGAGTATGTGCCGGTGTTGTACCTCCAGAGCCAGCCGCTCTCAATGTCCCCCCTGGGGTTCGATCTGCTTTCCCATCCATTACGTCGGGCCGCGCTTGAGCGCGCGCGTTTGCTTGGCACGGTGGTGGTCTCGCAGCCGTTGGACCTGATGGGTGTCGGACCGGACTTCGCCCGTGGCGTGTTGCTGGTGGCACCGGTCACCCGAGCGTCGGCCAAGGAACCGTTCGGGTACGTGGTGGCGGGTATCAATATGCGTCAGCTGGTGGGCGATGGCTTGCCGGCCGCAGGTCATGACAATCTATCGATGCGTGTTCTTGACCAGTCCACGGACGACCGGGGGGAAGTGCTGTTCGATTCCCTCGACGCGCCGGGTGACAGTGATTTGTCGGCGACCCGCCTGTTACGCCTGGCCGATCGCGACTACCGGGTGGAGTTGCGGCCCAGCCGGATGTTCCTGTCGACCAATCGCTCTTCGGTCATGGGTACGGTGGTACTCGGCGGGTTGCTCAGCCTGCTGCTCAGCGCCTTGCTCTATGTGCTGGTCAGCCAACGGCAGCGGGCCTTGAAACTGGTCGAGCAACGTACCCGTGAACTGCGCGCCCGGGAGCAGGAGTTGCGCGGTACTCATGGCCAATTGCGCGGCGTGCTGGACGCCGCGACCCAGGTGGCGATCATCGCCACTGACCTGCGCGGGGTTATTACCACCTTCAACGTCGGCGCCGAACAGATGCTCGGCTATCCGAGTTGCGAGGTGCTGCAAAGCATGACCCTGGAAAGCTTGCATGTGCCGCGGGAGCTCCAGGCCCGGGCCGCCCAGCTCGGCGCGCGTTTTGGCAAACCGATTCCCACCTGCCATGCGATGCTGCTCGATGGCGGTGAACAGGGTGGGCAACAGGCGCGGGAATGGACCCTGGTACGCCGCGATGGCAGCCACCTGACCGTGAACATGCTCGCCACACCCATGCTCGATGAGCAGGGGCTGTGGGTCGGGCACCTGGCAATCTGCATCGACGTCACCGAACGCAAACGCGTCCACGAGGCGCTGGCGGCCCGTGACCTATTGTTGAAAAAGCTCAGCGCTCATGTGCCCGGGGGGATCTACCAGTTCAAGATGGACTTCAATGGTCGCTTCAGCGTGATCTATGCCAGCGACGGCATCCGCGACATCTATGAGTTGGAACCCGATGTACTGGTGCAGAACGCCGAGGCGATTTTCTCACGTATTCACCCCTTGGACAGTACGCGCGTCCGCGCTTCGATCCGTGCTTCGGCCCACACCTTGAGCCCATGGCGTGAAGAGTACCGGGTGCAACTGCCTTTGCGCGGCCTGCGTTGGGTGCGCGGCGAGGCCACGCCCGAGGAGTTGCCTGGCGGCGGGGTGTTGTGGCACGGCTATATCTCGGATATTTCCGACCTCAAGCGCGTGGAAGAAGAGCTGCGGGCCTTGTCCGTGACCGACGCCCTGACAGGCATTCGCAATCGCCGCTATTTCCAGGAGCGCCTGACCTCGGAGATGGCCCGGGTCGAGCGCGGTTCCGGTGGGCTGGCGGTCATCATGCTCGACATCGACCACTTCAAGCGCATCAATGACCAACATGGCCATGCGATGGGCGACCGGGTGTTGCAGGCGGTCTGCCAGCGCATCGCCCAACGGTTGCGCCGCACCGATGTGTTCTGCCGGTTGGGCGGGGAAGAGTTCGTGGTGCTGTGCCCGGACACTGACAGCGACAGCGCCTATTCCCTGGCCCTGGAACTGTGGGGAGGCTTGCGAGCTGCGCCCATCGAGGATGTGGGAGTGGTCACCGCCAGTTTCGGCATCGCCACCTGGCGCGCCGGGGAGGGCGCCGATGCGTTGCTGCTCAGGGCCGACTCGGGTGTGTACGCGGCCAAGCAGGCCGGGCGGGATCGGGTCGAGACGCAGCTGGGTTAGCCGTTTTGGCGGGGTGTATGGGACAAAATGTGGGAGCTGGCTTGCTCTCACACTTGACCTTCAGTGGACACAAATCCCCTGTGGGAGCGAGCTTGCTCGCGATAGCGCTAGGTCAGTCACATCCCTATCGACTGGCCGACCGAATCGCGAGCAAGCTCGTTCCCACATTGGGTTTTGCGCTGGGTCAGAGCACCGAGGCCGTCTGCGGCAGTTTCGGCTGGCGGTACAGGTCCAGCAGCACTTGGTCCAGCACGGACGAAGCGCCCCATGGCTTCGGATCGTTGAGGATCGCTACCACCGCCCAGGTGTTGCCATTGATGTCGCGGCTGTAGCCGGCGATGGCGCGGACGGTGTTCAGGGTTCCGGTCTTGACGTGGGCCTCGCCGGCCATGGCGGTGGTTTTCAGACGTTTGCGCATGGTGCCGTCGGTGCCGGCAATCGGCATCGAACTGATGAACTCCGCCGAATACGGGCTGCGCCAGGCAGCTTGCAGCATCGCCGCCATTTCCCGGGCGCTGACCCGTTCGGCGCGGGACAGGCCGGAGCCGTTCTCCATCACCAGGTGCGGCGCGGTGATGCCTTTCTTGGCCAGCCACTGGCGTACCACCCGTTGCGCCGCCTTGGCATCATCACCATCGGCTTCGTTACGGAACTGCGCGCCAAGGCTCAGGAACAGTTGCTGGGCCATGGTGTTGTTACTGTATTTGTTGATGTCGCGGATGATCTCCGCCAGGTCCGGGGAGAACGCCCGGGCCAGCACCTTGGCGTTGCTCGGGGTCGCGGCCAGGCGGTCCTTGCCCTGGATGCTGCCGCCCAGCTCCTTCCAGATCGCCCGTACCGCGCCAGCGGTGTAGGTGGCATGGTCCAGCAGCGACAGGTAGGTCTGGGAGCTGCAACCGTCACCGAGCTGGCCGCCGACGGTCACCGTCACGCTGCCGTCTGCCTGTGGTACCGGGTTGTAGCGCACGCCGCCGGCGCATTGCTTGGAATTGACCGCCTTGACCTGGTTTTCGATGCGAATGCTGGCAATCGGCGGTTCCACCGACACCAGCACCCGGCCGCCGTCATTGCGGGCGACAAAGCGCAGGGCCTTGAGGTTGACCAGCAGCGAGTCGGGCTTGACCAGGAACGGCTTGTTTTCGTCGTTGCCGTCGTCGTTGAACTCGGGCAGTTGCGGCTGGATGAAGAAACTGCGGTCCAGTACCAGGTCGCCGGTGATCTGCTGCACGCCGTTGGCCCGCAGGTCGCGCATCAGCAGCCAGAGTTTTTCCATGTTCAGCTTGGGATCGCCGCCGCCCTTGAGGTACAGGTTGCCGTTGAGAATCCCGCCGCTGAGGGTGCCGTCGGTGTAGAACTCGGTTTTCCACTGATGATTGGGGCCGAGCATTTCCAGGGCCGCGTAGGTGGTCACCAGTTTCATGGTGGAAGCGGGGTTGACCGAAACGTCGGCGTTGTACAGCGTCGGGGTGCCGGGGCCGTTGAGCGGCACCATTACCAGGGACAGGGCGTCGTTCTGCAGTTTGCTGGCCTTGAGGGCCTTTTGCACGTTCGGCGACAGGGCAGTGTTGATCGTGGCGGCGTGGGCGGTGACAGGGAGGGCCAGGGGAAGAAGAAGGCTGGCCAGAAGCAGTGGGCGCAAAGATTTGATCATTTGAAATAGAACCCTACGGGCGAGGGGGAAAAAACGAGGACATGAAAATGAACGTCCTCAACGGTCATGAAAGTGTCGGCATTATGCCCCAAGCCGCAACGGCTTGGGCCGTGCCTGAGCCCTTCGGCTGCTATTTTTTACCGACGGTAGGCCGATACGCCCGATCAGTCGGGCAATCGACGCATCAAACTGGTAAAGTGCCGGCCGTTATTACTTATGAGGATTGTTCCAATGGCGACTAACCGTTCCCAGCGTCTGCGCAAAAAACTGTGCGTGGATGAATTTCAAGAGCTGGGTTTCGAACTGAACCTGGATTTCAAAGAAGATCTGGCCGATGAGGCTATTGACGCTTTCCTCGACGCTTTCCTGAAAGAAGCCATGGAAGCCAACGGCCTGGGCTACGTCGGCGGCGACGACTACGGTCTGGTTTGCCTGCAGAAGCGTGGCTCGGTCACCGAAGAGCAGCGCGCTGCCGTTGAAGCCTGGCTCAAGGCCCGTCCTGAGCTGACCAGCGTGGAAGTCAGCCCGCTGATGGACGTCTGGTACCCGGAAAAGCCGATCAATCCGGTCGCTTGATGTTCCGAAACCGGCAGCCCTTATGGGTGCCGGTTTTTTTGTGCCTGCCTGTTGGGTATTGAGAGACCTTCAGGACGCCTTCGCGAGCAAGCTCGCTCCCACAGGAGGCCTGGCGTTCATGCTCCCTTTGTGGGAGCGAGCTTGCTCGCGATGCTTTCAAGCGCTACGCCAATTCAGAATCACCAGGGTCAACACCCCCGCCACAATCCCCCAGAACGCCGAACCGATGGAGAACAGCGTCATCCCCGACGCCGTGACCATGAAGGTGATCAGCGCCGCTTCTCGTTCCTTCACTTCGCTCATGGCGATGCTCAAGCCATTGATGATCGAGCCGAACAGTGCCAAGGCCGCGATGGACAGCACCAGTTCCTTGGGCAGTGCCGCGAACAACGCGGCCAGCGTCGCGCCGAACACCCCGGCAATCCCGTAGAAAGTCCCGCACCAGAGCGCCGCCGTGTAGCGCTTGTTGCGATCTTCGTGAGCGTGGGGGCCGGTGCAGATGGCCGCGCTGATGGCTGCCAGGTTGATGCCATGGGAGCCGAACGGCGCCAGCAGCAGCGAGGCAATGCCGGTGCTGGTGATCAGTGGCGAGGCCGGCACGTTGTAGCCGTCGGCCCGTAGCACGGCGATGCCGGGCATGTTCTGCGAGGTCATCGCCACCACGAACAAAGGAATGCCGATGCTGATGGTGGCCGCCAGGGAAAAGTGCGGTGTGGTCCACACCGGTGTCGCGACTTCCAGGGTGAAGCCGCTGAAGTCCAGCAGCCCCAGCAGCCCGGACAGCGCCGTGCCGATCAGCAGCGCTGCCAATACTGCATAGCGAGGGGACAGGCGCTTGACGATCAGGTAGGTGAAAAACATCCCCAGCACCAGGCCGGTGCGATGCTGGGTGGCGACGAAGATCTCACTGCCGATCTTGAACAGGATGCCCGCCAGCAACGCCGCCGCCAGGGAGGCCGGGATGCGCTTGACCAGGCGCTCGAAACTGCCGGTCAGGCCGCAGATCGTCACCAGGACTGCGCAGGTTATGTAGGCACCTATGGCCTCGCCGTAACTCACACCGCCCAGGCTGGTGATCAGCAGCGCCGCGCCGGGTGTTGACCAGGCGATGGTGATCGGCGTGCGATAGCGCAGCGACAGCCCAATGGAGCACACGGCCATGCCAATGGAAATCGCCCAGATCCACGAGGAAATCTGCCCGCTGGTCAACCCGGCCGCTTGCCCGGCTTGGAACATCAGCACCAGGGAGCTGGTGTAGCCGGTCATCATGGCGATGAACCCGGCGACGATGGCCGAGGGCGTGGTATCGGCTAATGGACGAAGTGGCGTGGTCGTGACTTCGGTCATGGTGGGCGATGTTCCTTGTTATAGGTTATGCGTCTGTGGGAGCGAGGCTCGCCCGCGATGAGAACGCCTCGGTTCCAAGGCATAACGCGTCAGCTCTATCGCGGGCAAGCCTTGCTCCCACAGATGTCACAGAATGGTGGGTTTAAGCCTAAACTCAACCCTGTGAGCGATTGCAATACAGCCATGCCCGCAAACAGCCGTACAGTCGTGTTGCCATCAGAGGTTGTGTACAATCGAGCTGTTTTTTACGCGATACTTGCCAGCGACCCGCTGTGCCGTATTACAGTCACGGTCAATTCGCCGCAGTTCTCCCGACTCGAGTGCCCATGAACGAACAGTTGCAGCCCCTCAAGAAACAACCGCGAGCTGGTAAAGCCGGCCGCAGCGGAACCCAGGACGATATTGTCTATGCGCATATCTTCGAGGCGATCCTCGAACAACGCCTGGCACCCGGTACCAAGTTGAGCGAAGAGGCGCTGGGGGAAATTTTCGGGGTCAGCCGCACGATCATCCGCCGGGCGTTGTCACGCCTGGCCCACGAAGGCGTGGTGTTGCTGCGGCCCAATCGCGGTGCCGTGGTGGCGAGCCCCAGTGTCGAAGAGGCCCGCCAGGTGTTCATGGCTCGGCGCCTGGTGGAGCGGGCGATCACCGAGCTGGCGGTGCAGCATGCCACGTCCGAACAACTGGCTGAGCTGCGGCAGATGGTCAGCGATGAGCGCGACAGTTTTTCCCGTGGCGACCGCGGCGCCGGCATCCGTTTGTCGGGCGAGTTCCACCTCAAGCTGGCCGAAGCGGCGAAGAACGCCCCGCTGATCAGTTTCCAGCGCAGCCTCGTGTCCCAGACGTCGCTGATCATCGCCCAGTACGAAAGCGGCAACCGCTCCCACTGTTCCTACGACGAACACACCCAGTTGATCGACGCCATCGAGGCGCGCGATGCGACGTTGGCGGTGGACCTGATGATGCATCACATGGACCACATCGACAGCAAACTCAACCTTGACGAAGAAAGCGCGTCGGATGATTTGCACGCGGTGTTCTCGCATTTGTTGCAGAGCAAGAAACCGGGGCGCTCGACCGCCAAGCTCTGATTGAATCAGTGACACTGAGTCGCGCCCTTCGCGAGCAAGCCCGCTCCCACATTCGACCGCGTTATTAAGTTATACGCCGAACAAATGTGGGAGCGGGCTTGCTCGCGAAAGCGGTATGACAGACGAAAAAAATCTAGCGCTGATGCACCAATTTACCGGCCGCATAAGTCTGCGCCACCGTCCGGTCATCCCCCAGCGTCATCAACACGAACAACCGCTCGGCAATGTCCTTGGCCTGCTTGAGGCGATAGCTCAGCAGCGGTGTGGCGTTGTAGTCCAAAACCAGGAAGTCCGCGTCCGTCCCCGGCTGCAACGTGCCGATCCTGTCTTCCAGGCGCAGGGCCCGGGCGCCGCCGAGGGTGGCCAGGTACAGCGACTTGAACGGGCTCAGCCGCGCGCCCTGCAGTTGCATCACCTTGTAGGCCTCGTTCAGGGTGTGCAGCAGAGAAAAACTGGTGCCGCCACCGACGTCCGTGCCCAACCCTACGTTCACCTTATGCTTCTCGGCCATCGGCAGGTTGAACAGGCCGCTGCCCAGGAAAAAGTTCGAGGTCGGGCAGAAGGCGATGGCCGAACCGGTCTCGGCCAGGCGCGCGCATTCGTCGTCGCACAGGTGCACGCCGTGGGCGAACACCGAGCGCTCGCCGAGCAACTGGTAGTGATCGTAGACGTCCAGGTAACCCTTGCGCTCCGGGAACAGTTCCTTGACCCACTGCACCTCCTGCAGGTTCTCACTGATGTGGGTTTGCAAGTACAAGTCGGGGTATTCCCCCAGCAACTGACCGGCCAGGGCCAGTTGTTCCGGGGTGCTGGTGGGCGCGAAGCGTGGGGTCACGGCGTAGTGCAGCCGGCCCTTGCCGTGCCAGCGCTCGATCAGCGCCTTGCTCTCGGTATAGCTGGATTCGGCGGTGTCGGTCAGGTAGTCCGGGGCGTTGCGGTCCATCATCACCTTGCCGGCGATCATCCGCAGGTCGAGCTTCTGGGCCACTTCGAAAAACGCATTCACCGACTGCGGATGCACGCTGCCGAACACCAGGGCGGTGGTAGTGCCGTTGCGCAGCAATTCCTTGACGAAAATATCCGCCACCGCGTCGGCGTGGGCCTTGTCGGCGAACTGGCTTTCGCAGGGGAAGGTGTAGGTGTTGAGCCAGTCCAACAGTTGCTCGCCATAGGCGCCGACCATGCCGGTTTGCGGCAGGTGGATGTGGGTGTCGATCAAACCTGGCGTAATCAGCGCGTCCGGGTAATGGGCGATTTCGATATCCGCCGCCAGGGTCGGCAGCAGGTCATGGGCGTGGCCGATGGCGCTGATCTGGCCGTTCTCCACCACCAGCAAACCGTCTTCGAAATATTCATAGGACGCTTCGATACCCACTTCGGCCGGGTCGGCGAGGCTGTGGAGCAGGGCGGCGCGGTAGGCTTTGCGTGTCAGGGGCATGGGAATTCTCAACGAATGTTCAACGGTTCGCCTGGCTGCGGCGCGAGGCCGGCAGCAGCTTGGCAATCGGTTCGGCGCGCACGGTGTGCTGGCCGAAATCGGCGTTATAGGTGGCGATGATTTCGCCGGCGATGGAGATGGCGATTTCCACAGGCAACTTGCCTTTGACTTCGCCGATGCCCATCGGGCAACGCATGCGTTGCAAGGTGGTGCTGTCGAAACCACGATCGCGCAGGCGATGTTCGAACTTGACCCGTTTGGTCTTCGAGCCGATCAGGCCGAAGTAGGCAAAGTCGTTGCGCTTGAGGATCGCGGCGCTCAGTTCCAGGTCGAGCTGATGGTTGTGGGTCATGACGATGCAGTAGCTGCCGGGGGGCAATGCGTCGACTTCATCCAGTGGCTCTTCGGTGACGATCTTGTGCACGCCGTGGGGCAAGTGTTCGGGGAATTCCGCTTCCCGCGAATCGATCCAGCGCACCTTGCAGGGCAGGCTCGCCAGCAGTGGCACCAGGGCGCGGCCGACATGGCCGGCGCCGAATACGGCGATCTGCGCCTGGACCTGGCCCATGGGTTCGAACAGCAACACGGTGACGCCGCCGCAGCACTGGCCCAGGCTCGCACCGAGGCTGAAGCGCTCCAGATGGGTATTCTGCTGGCCACTGGCGAGCATGTTCCGGGCGATTTCCATGGCCTTGTATTCCAGGTGCCCGCCACCGATGGTGTCGAACGTCTGGCTGGCGCTGATGACCATCTTCGAACCGGCGTTGCGCGGGGTGGAGCCGAGTTCTTCGATGATCGTCACCAGCACACAGGGTTCGCCGCGGGTTTGCAGGTCGGCGAGGGCGCTGATCCAGTTGTACATATTCACCTCGACATCTCTTTTGTCTGTTCGGCCGCCTTCGCGAGCAAGCCCGCTCCCACATTTGGATCGCGGTCCCCTGTGGGAGCGGGCTTGCTCGCGAAGGCCGTGCCTCGGTCTCAGAGCGAAGCCAACTCGATTTCAGCTTTTCCAACCTTCACGGCCTTCAACTGCCGCATCTGCTCACACCCCCACAACACCCGCTCCGGCGTGGCCGGGGCGTCGATGTTCGGCTGATGCCGGTAATCCCCCAGGCTCGCCACGGCGTCCTTGATGGCGCACCACGCGGCGATGCCGAGCATGAACGGCGGTTCGCCCACGGCCTTGGAGTGAAACACCGTGTCTTCAGGGTTCTTGCGGTTTTCCACCAGCTTGACCCGCAGGTCCAGGGGCATGTCGGCTACGGCGGGGATCTTGTAGCTGGCCGGGCCGTTGGTCATCAGCTTGCCCTTGTCGTTCCACACCAGCTCTTCCATGGTGAGCCAGCCCATGCCCTGGATGAAACCACCCTCGACCTGGCCGATGTCGATGGCCGGGTTCAGCGAGGCGCCGACGTCGTGGAGGATGTCGGTGCGCAGCATCTTGTACTCGCCGGTGAGGGTGTCGACGATCACCTCGGCACAGGCCGCGCCAAAGGCGTAGTAGTAGAAGGGGCGGCCACGGGCCTGGCTGCGGTCGTAGTAGATTTTCGGGGTCTTGTAGAAACCGGTGCTCGAAAGCGAGACCTGGGCGAAATACGCCTGCTGCACCAGCGCCTCGAAGCTGAGGATGTGATCACGTACGCGCACATGGCCGTTGTGGAATGCCACGTCTTCTTCGCTGACCTTGTATTGCCGCGCCGCGAATTCCACCAGGCGTCGCTTGATGGTTTCGGCGGCGTTCTGCGCGGCCTTGCCGTTCAGGTCAGCGCCGCTGGAGGCGGCGGTAGGCGAGGTGTTCGGCACTTTGTCGGTGTTGGTCGCGGTGATCTGCACGCGGTCCATTTCCACCTGGAACACCTCGGCCACCACTTGGGCGACCTTGGTGTTCAGGCCTTGGCCCATTTCGGTGCCGCCATGGTTGAGGTGGATGCTGCCGTCGGTATAGACGTGGATCAGCGCGCCGGCCTGGTTGAGGAAGCTGGCGGTGAACGAAATGCCGAATTTCACCGGGGTCAGCGCCAGGCCTTTTTTCAGGATCGGGCTGTTGGCGTTGTAGCGGCGGATCGCTTCACGGCGCTCGGCGTATTGGCTGCTTTCTTCAAGCTCTGCGGTCATTTCCTCGAGCATGTTGTGCTCGACAGTCTGGTAGTAGTGGGTGACGTTGCGTTCGGTCTTGCCGTAATAGTTGGCCTTGCGCACCGCCAGCGGATCCAGACCCAGGTGCCGGGCGATGGCATCCATCACCTCTTCGATGGCGACCATGCCTTGGGGCCCGCCGAAACCACGATAGGCGGTGTTCGACGCGGTGTTGGTCTTGCAGCGGTGGCCGTTGATGGTGGCATCGCCCAGGTAGTAGGCGTTATCGGCATGGAACATCGCCCGGTCGACGATGGAGGCCGACAGGTCCGGCGAGCAACCGCAGTTGCCGGCCAGTTCCAGGGCGATGCCGTGCAAGCGTCCGCGGCTGTCGAAGCCTACGTCGTATTCGATGTAGAAAGGATGGCGCTTGCCGGTCATCAGCATGTCTTCGACCCGGGGCAGGCGCATCTTGGTCGGTTGCCCGGTGAGGTGGGCGATGACCGCGCACAGGCAAGCGGGGCTGGCGGCCTGGGTTTCCTTGCCGCCAAAGCCACCGCCCATGCGGCGCATGTCCACCACGACTTTATTCATCGACACGCCCAGCACTTCGGCCACCAGCTTCTGCACTTCGGTGGGGTTCTGGGTCGAACAGTAGACGATCATGCCGCCGTCCTCGGTGGGCATCACCGAGGAAATCTGGGTTTCCAGGTAAAAATGCTCCTGGCCGCCGATGTGCAGCGAGCCCTGGATGCGATGTTCGGCGCTCGCCAGCGCCGTGGCCGAATCGCCACGTTGGTGGGTGTGGCTGTCGAGCACGAAATGCCGCTTGCGCAGGGCTTCGACCACATCCAGTACCGGTTCCAGGTCTTCGTATTCGACGATGGCCGCCATCGCCGCCTTGCGGGCGGTTTCCAGGTCTCTGGCGGCGACGGCCAGCACCGGTTGGCCGACGAACTGCACGTCGTCGATGGCCAGCAGCGGGTCGCCGGGCAGCAGCGGGCCGATGTCCTTCAGCCCTGGAATGTCGGCATGGGTAATGGCGATGCGTACGCCTTCGAAGGCGTAGCAGGGCGTGGTATCGATGCGGATGATCCGGGCGTGGGCGCGGTCCGATAGCCGGGCATAGACGTGCAACTGGTTCGGGAATTCCAGGCGGTCATCGATGTACTGCGCTTCGCCGGACACATGCTTGGCGGCGCTGTCATGCTTGACGCTACGGCCCACGCCAGAGGTCAGGTCACGGGCGAACAGCTCGGCCAATTCGGCCTGGGTCTTTTCTACGGCGTGATGGTTAGACATAAGCGGTCACCCGAGTCTCGATGTGCGGCGTTTGCAGTTCGATGAAGTATTTGCGCAACAGGTTGCGGGCGCTGAGCAGGCGGTATTCCTTGCTGGCGCGGAAGTCCGACAGTGGCGTGAAGTCCTCGGCCAGGGCGGCGCAGGCACGCTCGACGGTGCTGTCGGTCCACGGCGCACCGATCAATGCCGCTTCACAATGCTTGGCGCGCTTGGGTGTGGCGGCCATGCCGCCGAAGGCGACGCGGGCGTCGCTGACCACGCCGTTGTCGATGCGCAGGTTGAACGCTGCGCACACCGCGGAAATATCATCGTCCAGGCGTTTGGACACCTTGTAGGCGCGGAACGCCTGTTCGGCACTGGCCCGGGGCACGATGATCTTCTCGATGAATTCGCTTTCCTGGCGCGCGGTGACCCGGTAGTCGATGAAATAGTCTTCCAGGGCCAGGGTGCGCCGGGTCTGGCCCTTGCACAGCACGATTTGCGCACCGAGGGCGATCAGCAAGGGCGGCGAGTCGCCAATCGGCGAGGCGTTGCCGATGTTGCCGCCGAGGGTGCCCTGGTTGCGGATCTGCAGCGAGGCGAAGCGTTGCAGCAGTTCGCCAAAGTCCGGGTATTCGGCTTTCAGGGCTTCGTAGCAATCGGAGAGGGCGGTGGCGGCGCCGATCTCCAGGCGATCGTCGAAACGCTCGATGCGCTTGAGTTCGGCGACGTTGCCCACGTAGATCATCACCGGCAGGGTGCGGTGAAATTGCGTGACTTCCAGGGCCAGGTCCGTGCCGCCGGCCAGCAGGCGCGCCTGGGGATAGGCGTCGTAGAGATCAGCCAGGTCGGCCACGGTCAGCGGCACCAGGCAGCGTTTGTTGCCGCTGTTGAGCTCGCCGGTCTCGGTCGGTGCGATGGCTTTAAGGCGAGCGATGGTCTCGGCCTCGCGGGCGTCGAAATGGTCCGGTTGCTTGCCGCAACAGGCCTGCTCGGCGGCTGCCAGGATCGGCCGATAGCCGGTGCAACGGCACAGGTTGCCGGCCAGGGCTTCGTGGGCTTTGTGGGCGTCGGGCTGCTCGCTGTTTTTTTGCAGGGCGAACAGCGACATGACGAAGCCCGGTGTGCAGAAGCCGCACTGCGAACCGTGGCAATCGACCATCGCCTGCTGGACGCTGTGCAGTTGGCCCTGGTGCTTGAGGTCTTCGACGCTGATCAGTTGTTTGCCGTGCAGGGACGAGACGAAGGTCAGGCACGAATTGAGGCTGCGGTAGCGAATGCGTTCGCGGCCATTCGCGTCCGTTTCCAATTCGCCCACCACCACAGTGCACGCACCACAGTCGCCGCTGGCGCAGCCTTCTTTGGTGCCTGGTTTGCCAACGTGTTCGCGTAAATAGTTGAGCACGGTCAGGTTCGGGTCCAGGGCGTGCTCGCTACGGAGTTCCTGGTTGAGTAAAAACTGGATCACGGAAGGCCTCGCAGACTCATTATTGTTGTATCGACATGGGCCTGAATTTATCAGGTCTGACTTTTCGGTCAATGATTTTCTGACTTAAAGGTCAGGAAA
Organism: Pseudomonas sp. NFACC04-2; assembly: GCF_900119265.1. Lineage (NCBI taxonomy): Bacteria > Pseudomonadati > Pseudomonadota > Gammaproteobacteria > Pseudomonadales > Pseudomonadaceae > Pseudomonas > Pseudomonas sp. NFACC04-2. Next base: position 100,794 of record NZ_FPJC01000009.1, on the reverse strand, counting down.
ATTCGTCTAGTCGATCAACTGCCGTGTTTGGTCAGTATGGACCTATTGTGGGAGCGAGCTTGCTCGCGATAGTGCCGGGTCTGTCGATGCGTTCATCGGCTGGTGCACCGCCATCGCGAGCAAGCTCGCTCCCACAGGTTTGGTTCAGGATGAAAAGCTCAAACTTTTTTGCTTATATCGTGCCAAAAACCCGCTGCAGGCCCTGCGCCATGACGTATCGAGTGCGCTACACTGCGCCGCTTGTGCAAATCGAAGAGTTTGAAGGACAACCATGACGTTCAAGGCCCCGGACAGCCTCGCCGAGCAAATCGCCCACCATCTCGCCGAACGCATCATTCGCGGCGAAATGAAGCCGGGAGAGCGCATCCAGGAACAGAAGGTCACGCTGGCGCTCAATGTCAGCCGCGGCTCGGTCCGCGAGGCCTTGCTGATCCTGGAACGACGCCATTTGATCGCGATCCTGCCGCGCCGTGGCGCCCACGTCACCGAACTCACCGAGCACAAGGTGCGCAGCCTCTGCGCGCTGATGAGCGAGCTGTACATCCTGTTGGGCAACGCCGTGGCCCATGGCTGGAAAGAACAGGCCGACATGGCGCCGTTCGTGGCGATCCAGCAGCGTCTCAAGGATGCTTACGCGCGCCAGGATATCCGCACTTTCGTCGATGAAAGCTTTAGTGTGATGCGCGCGGCCTATCCTTTCGCCAACAACCCGTACCTGCAGGAAACCGTCGAGAACCTGCAACCGGCCATGAGTCGTGCCTATTTCCTGGCCCTGGAACAGCGCAAGGCGGAAATGAGCGAATTCCTCGACCTGTTCCAGCGCCTCCTCGCCGCCGTGCTGGCCCGTGATCTGCCGCAGATCCGCATCGTGCTCACGGCCTACGCCCAGCGCAGTTGCGATCTGGTGGTTTCTGCCCTGACGGCGGCCTGACGTGCGGCTCAAGTGCATCAAGTTGGCGGGGTTCAAGTCCTTCGTCGACCCGACCACGGTGAACTTCCCCAGTAACATGGCGGCGGTGGTCGGACCCAACGGTTGCGGCAAGTCGAACATCATCGACGCCGTGCGCTGGGTGATGGGCGAGAGCTCGGCCAAGAACCTGCGCGGCGAGTCGATGACCGACGTCATCTTCAACGGTTCCACCAGTCGCAAACCGGTTAGCCAGGCGAGCATCGAGCTGGTGTTCGACAACTCTGACGGCACCCTTGTTGGCGAATATGCGGCTTATGCGGAAATTTCCATTCGTCGCAAAGTGACCCGCGACAGCCAGAACAGTTATTTCCTCAACGGCGCCAAGTGCCGGCGTCGCGACATCACCGATATTTTCCTCGGCACTGGCCTGGGCCCGCGCAGCTACTCGATCATCGAACAGGGCATGATCTCCAAGCTGATCGAAGCCAAGCCCGAGGACCTGCGCAACTTCATCGAAGAGGCTGCGGGGATTTCCAAATACAAGGAGCGACGGCGCGAGACCGAAAACCGCATTCGTCGCACCCACGAAAACCTGGCGCGCCTGACCGACCTGCGCGAAGAGCTCGAACGTCAGCTCGAACGTCTGCACCGCCAGGCCGAGGCCGCGAAGAAGTACCAGGAATACAAGGGCGAGGAGCGCCAGCTCAAGGCCCAGCTTTCGGCCCTGCGCTGGCAGGCGTTGAACGAGCAGGTCGGCCAGCGTGAAGCGATCATCGGTAACCAGGAAGTCAGCTTCGAAGCCCTGGTAGCCGAGCAGCGTAATGCGGACGCCGCCATCGAGCGCCTGCGCGACGGCCATCATGACCTGTCCGAGCGCTTCAACCTGGTGCAAGGGCGCTTCTATTCCGTGGGGGGCGACATCGCCCGGGTCGAGCAGAGCATCCAGCATGGGCAGCAACGGCTTCGGCAGTTGCAGGATGATTTGAAGGAGGCCGAGCGTGCGCGCCTGGAAACCGAATCCCACCTGGGCCACGACCGCACACTGCTGCTGACCCTCGGCGAAGAGCTGGACAGGCTCACGCCGGAGCAGGAAATCACCAGTGCCGCCGCCGAAGAGGCCGCCGCGGCCCTGGAAGAAGCCGAACTGACCATGCATGGCTGGCAAGAGCAGTGGGACAGTTTCAACCTGGCCTCGGCCGAGCCGCGGCGTCAGGCTGAAGTCCAGCAGTCGCGCATCCAGCAGTTGGAAACCAGTATGGAGCGCCTGGCCGAACGTCAGCGTCGGCTGTCCGAAGAGCGCGCCTTGCTCGCGGCGGACCCGGAAGACGCAGCGATCCTGGAACTGAGCGAACAACTGGCGACCAGCGAAGCCACCCTCGAAGACTTGCAGGCCAGCGAAGATGCCCAGGTCGAACGCCTTGAGCAACTGCGCCAGGCCTTGCAATTGGCCTTGCAGAACCAGCAGCAGGGCCAGGGTGAGTTGCAGCGACTCAATGGGCGCCTGGCTTCGCTGGAGGCCTTGCAGCAAGCGGCGCTGGACCCGGGCACCGGCACCGCCGAATGGCTGCGCGACCAGCATCTGGCCGAGCGTCCGCGGCTGGCCGAGGGTCTGAAGGTCGATGCCGGTTGGGAACTGGCGGTGGAAACCGTGCTGGGTGCCGACCTGCAAGCGGTGCTGGTGGATGACTTCGGCGGCTTCGACCTGTCGGGCTTCACCCAGGGCGATCTGCGCCTGCTCAGTCCGGCCGGCGACGGTGTACGCGTGCCCGGCAGCTTGCTGGATAAAGTCGAGGCCCAGGTTGACCTGTCGCCCTGGCTGGGGCAGGTCAAGCCGGTGGACAGCCTTGAACAGGCCTTGGCCCTGCGCGGGCAATTGGCGGCCGGCGAAAGCCTGATCAGTCGTGACGGGTATTGGGTCGGCCGGCATTTCCTGCGGGTGCGCCGGGCCAGCGAAGCCGAGAGCGGCATGCTCGCCCGTGGCCAGGAAATCCAGCGCCTGGGCGCCGAACGGGAAGAGCGCGAAGCCAGCGTCGAAGCCCTGGAAAGCGAATTGCAAAACCTGCGGGCGCAACAGCGTCAACAGGAAAACGGCCGCGAACACCTACGGCGACTGCTGCAGGATGAGGCGCGCCAGCAAGGCGAGCTCAAGGCGCAGTTGTCGGCCGGCAAGGCCAAGGTCGAGCAACTTGCGCTGCGTCGCACCCGCCTGGAAGAAGAAATCGCCGAACTGGGCGAGCAGCGGGCGCTGGAGCACGAACAGATCGGCGAGGCGCGCTTGCAACTGCAAGAGGCCCTCGATGCCATGGCACTGGACACCGAGCAACGTGAGCTGCTGCTGGCCCAGCGTGACAGCTTGCGTGAGCGCCTGGATCGGGTGCGCCAGGAAGCACGCCAGCACAAGGACCACGCCCATCAGTTGGCGGTGCGCCTGGGCTCGCTCAAGGCTCAATACGATTCCACGCGCCAGGCCTTGGAACGTCTGGAAATGCAGTCCGAACGCCTGACCGAGAAGCGCGAGCAGTTGAGCCTCAATCTGGAGGAGGGCGAGGCACCTTTGGAAGAGCTGCGCCTCAAGCTCGAAGAGTTGCTCGACAAGCGCATGAGCGTCGACGAAGAGCTCAAGACGGCGCAAATCGCCTTGGAGGACGCCGACCGCGAACTGCGCGACGCCGAGAAGCGCCGCAGCCAGGCCGAACAGCAATCGCAACTGATTCGCGGCCAGATGGAACAGCAGCGCATGGAGTGGCAAGCCCTGACGGTGCGGCGCAAAGCCTTGCAGGACCAATTGCTGGAAGATGGCTACGACCTCGACGGTGTGCTCGCCACCCTGGTGGCCGGGGCGAACGAGAAAGAGGCCGAGGAAGAGCTGGAGCGCATTGCCCAGCGTATCCAGCGCCTGGGGGCAATCAACCTGGCGGCCATCGACGAGTACCAGCAGCAGTCCGAGCGCAAGCGCTACCTGGACGCCCAGAACGATGATCTGGTGGAAGCGTTGGAGACCCTGGAAAACGTCATTCGCAAGATCGACAAGGAAACCCGCAACCGCTTCAAGGATACCTTTGATCAGATCAACGGCGGTTTGCAGGCCCTTTTTCCAAAAGTTTTCGGTGGTGGCAGTGCCTACTTGGAACTGACGGGCGAAGATTTACTCGATACAGGGGTGACAATCATGGCGCGTCCTCCTGGCAAGAAGAACAGCACCATCCATTTGCTCTCCGGTGGCGAAAAGGCGCTGACCGCGCTGGCCCTGGTCTTTGCCATCTTCAAATTGAACCCGGCGCCGTTCTGCATGCTCGACGAGGTCGACGCGCCGCTGGACGACGCCAACGTAGGCCGTTACGCACGGCTGGTGAAGGAGATGTCTGAAACGGTGCAGTTCATCTACATCACCCACAACAAGATCGCCATGGAAATGGCCGATCAGTTGATGGGGGTGACCATGCATGAACCGGGCTGTTCGCGACTGGTGGCGGTGGATGTGGAGGAGGCCATGGCCATGGTGGATGCCTGAACAACCGGTTGTAGGGCTTCTTCTTCGAGCGCTATAGGTATTTTTTACCCTGGGGGCTGATGTTCAATTCACAGATTGGGCACAAGCCTATGCGACAGACGGTGTAAAGTTATCTTTGGTCGTGCTAGTTTAATGTCAATTTTTCGTATGCGTGGGCAAAACGCCATTCAGAACATAGAGTTGGCGCCACGTTTTAAAGCGGTTTGCAAATAGCTAAGCCCCTTATTTTTCAGCATTTTTATAGAGGCACGGGATTACATGGAAATCGGTCTGCGCGAGTGGCTGATCGTCATCGGCATCATTGTCATTGCCGGTATTCTTTTCGACGGCTGGCGTCGCATGCGCGGCGGCAAGGGGAAACTGAAGTTTCGCCTGGATCGCAGCCTGTCGAACCTGCCCGATGAGGATGACAGCGCCGAACTGCTGGGCCCGCCGCGGGTGCTGGACACCCACAAGGAACCGCAACTGGACGAACACGACTTGCCGTCGATGAGCGCGCTTGTCCGCGAGCCACGGGAGTCGGGTTCCAAGCGCGGCAAGCGCAACAGCGAGCCGTCCCAGGGGGATTTGAACCTGAACCTCGACCTGGATGGTGGGCCGAGCTTCAGTAGTCGCGACGGCGACTTCCCGGACGAGACCAAGACCCCGAGCACCGACAAGGACCAGGCCCAGGCTGAAGAAGTGCTGGTGATCAGCGTGATCTGCCGCGACCCGGCCGGCTTCAAGGGCCCGGCGTTGCTGCAGAACATCCTCGAAAGCGGCCTGCGTTTCGGCGAGATGGACATTTTCCACCGCCACGAAAGCATGGCCGGTAACGGCGAGGTGCTGTTCTCCATGGCCAATGCGGTCAAGCCCGGTGTGTTCGACCTCGACGACATTGATCATTTCAGTACGCCGGCGGTGAGCTTCTTCCTCGGCCTGCCGGGCCCGCGTCATCCCAAGCAGGCCTTCGACGTGATGGTGGCCGCGGCGCGCAAGCTGTCCCAGGAACTCAATGGTGAACTGAAGGATGACCAGCGCAGTGTGCTGACCGCCCAGACCATCGAGCACTACCGCCAGCGCATCGTCGAATTCGAGCGCCGGGCGCTGACCCAGAAGCGCTGAGCGATGATGGCTCTCCTGCCCAGAGAGCTTTATGTGGCGAGGGAGCTTGCTCCCGCTGGGGTGCGAAGCACCCCCATGTATCAAGAAAATCGAGCAGCCTAGGCTGCTCTTTTGCTTTATGAGAGAACACCCATGAACGCCGTTGAAACCCGCATCCAACAGCTGCGTACCGAGCTGGATCAGCACAACTACCGCTACCACGTCCTCGATGAGCCAAGCATCCCCGATGCCGAGTACGACCGTCTGTTTCACGAGCTCAAGGCCCTGGAAGAGCAGCATCCGGAACTGGTCACCAGCGACTCCCCGACCCAACGGGTCGGCAGCGTGGCGCTGTCGGCGTTCAGCCAGGTGCGCCACGAGATCCCGATGCTCAGCCTGGGCAACGCCTTCGACGAAACCACAATGCGTGAATTCGACCGGCGGGTGACGGAAGGTCTCGACCTGCCCATGGGCGACTTGCTAGGCGGTGGCGCGGCGGTGGAGTACAGCTGCGAGCCGAAGCTCGATGGCCTGGCGGTCAGCCTGTTGTATCAGGACGGCATGCTGGTGCGCGGCGCCACGCGCGGTGACGGCACCACGGGCGAGGACATCAGCGTCAATGTGCGCACCGTGCGCAACATTCCCCTCAAGTTGCAGGGCACTGGCTGGCCACCGCTGCTGGAAGTGCGCGGCGAGGTGTACATGTCCAAGGCCGGCTTCGAGCGTCTCAACGCCACGCAGTTGGAGGCGGGCGGCAAGACGTTTGCCAACCCGCGCAACGCGGCGGCCGGAAGCCTGCGTCAGCTCGACTCCAGGATCACAGCCAACCGTCCCCTGGAGTTCTGTTGCTACGGCATCGGCCAGGTGACGTCGGACATCGCCGACACCCACATCGGCAACCTCAAGCAACTCAAGGCCTGGGGCATGCCCATCAGCCGTGAATTGAAGCTGGCCCACGGTATCGATGAATGCCTGGATTACTACCGTGACATCGGTGAGCGGCGCAACGCGTTGCCCTACGAGATCGACGGTGTGGTGTTCAAGGTCAACAGCATCGCTTCCCAGCGCGAGCTCGGTTTCCGCGCCCGGGAACCACGTTGGGCCATCGCCCACAAGTTTCCCGCCACTGAAGAGCTCACCGAGTTGCTGGACGTCGAGTTCCAGGTCGGCCGCACGGGGGCGGTGACTCCGGTGGCCCGCCTCAAACCGGTGAAAGTCGCCGGCGTGACCGTGGCCAACGCCACCCTGCACAACATGGACGAAGTGGCGCGCCTGGGCGTGATGATCGGCGACACCGTGATCATCCGCCGTGCCGGGGATGTGATCCCGCAGGTGGTGCAGGTCGTCACCGAGCGCCGTCCGGAAAACGCCCGCCCGGTGGAGGTGCCCCAGCAATGTCCCGTCTGCGGCTCCCACGTCGAGCGCACGCAATTGATCAAGCGCAGCAAGGGCCGTGAAACCGTCAGCGAAGGCGCGGTGTACCGCTGCGTCGGTCGCCTGGCCTGTGGCGCCCAACTCAAGCAGGCGATCATTCACTTCGTTTCGCGTCGGGCCATGGACATCGAGGGCCTGGGCGAGAAGAGCGTCGAGCAACTGGTGGATGAGGGGCTGGTGGGTTCGCCTGCCGATCTGTATGCCTTGACCTTCGAACAGGTGGTCGATCTGGAGGGCTTTGCCGAACTGTCGAGCAAGAACCTGCTGGCCGCCATCGTCGACAGCAAAAAACCAAGCCTGGCGCGGTTTATCTACGCCCTCGGTATTCCGGACGTGGGTGAGGAGACGGCCAAGGTCCTGGCCCGCTCCCTCGGTTCGCTGGAGCGCGTGCAGGCGGCCTTGCCTCAAGTGCTCACGTACTTGCCGGACGTCGGTCTGGAAGTCGCCCACGAGATCCACAGCTTCTTTGAAGACCCGCACAACCGCCAGGTGATCAAGGACCTGCTGCGTCATGGCCTCGAGATCCAGGACCAAGGCGAGCTGGGCGCCGAGTTCTCCGCCAGCACCACCCTGGGTGGCTTTCTCGACAAGTTGCACATTCCTTCGGTGGGACCGGGCGGGGCGCAGAAACTGGCGGACAAGTTCGGTTCGCTCGAAGGGGTGATGAACGCCGATTGGCTGGACATGCGCCAGGCGCTGCCGGAAAAGCAGGCCAACTCTGTACGCGAGTTTTTCGCCATCGCCGCCAACCGTCAGCAGGCCGAAGCGGCGGAACAGCAGTTGCGCGACTTCGGCATGCACTGGCAAAGCGAGAAGAAAGTCGTCGAAGGCTTGCCCGAGGCCGGGCACACCTGGGTGCTGACCGGTTCACTGGAGCTGTTGAGTCGTGACGTCGCCAAGGACAAGCTGGAGAGCCTGGGAGCCAAGGTCGCCGGTTCCGTGTCGGCGAAAACCCATTGCGTGGTGGCCGGGCCGGGGGCGGGTTCGAAGCTGACCAAGGCCAATGAGCTGGGACTCAAGGTGCTCGACGAAGCGGCGTTCGTGGCTTTTTTGAGTCAGCATGGCATCACGGTTCAATCGTGAGGCCTCCCTCTGTGGCGAGGAGCAAGCTCCCTCGCCACGATTTACCAGGTGTTGTGACGCAGTGCGGGGGAACGATCCGACACGGAGCATGATCTAGTCTTGCAGGCTCCAGGGAGAGATCGCCATGTACCGCTTCTTCGAACAATTGAGTTCACGCATCGCCGCACCGTTCATGGGCGACCGGTCGCGCAACAGCAAGGTGTGGTCGTGTCGTTGCGGCCAGTCCCTGTTTTTTCGCAACAGCCAATGCCTGGCCTGCCTGGCGGCCCTGGGGTATCAACCCGAGCAGAGTCGCCTGTCGTCCTTGCAGCCCGGTGAGCAACCCGGCACCTGGACACTGGATGCCGACCCGCAAGCCGGGCTGTTCCGCCGTTGCGCCAACCTCGACACCCCGGCCGCCTGTAATTGGCTGCTGCCGGACAATGGGCGCGATACCCTGTGCATCGCCTGCAGCTTGAACCGCACCATTCCCGACCTGTCGATTCCGGAAAACCCTGAGCGCTGGCGCAAGGTCGAGACCGCCAAGCGTCGGCTGGTCGCGCAACTGATTACCTTTGGCTTGCCGGTCATCCCGAAAACCGTCGACGAAAACATCGGCCTGGCCTTCGACTTCATCGGCGTCGACCCCGACGGCAAATCGCCGATGACCGGCCATGCCAGCGGGTTGATCACCCTCGACATCAAAGAGGCGGACGATGCCCACCGTGAGTACGTGCGTCAGCAGATGCGTGAGCCGTATCGCACCTTGCTCGGGCATTTTCGCCATGAGGTGGGGCATTACTACTGGGATCGGCTGATTGCCAACAGCCACTGGCTCGAGGCGTTTCGCGAGTTGTTCGGCGATGAGCGCGCCAGCTACGCCGAAGCCCTGGAACGCCACTACCAGCAAGGCGCGCCGCTGGATTGGCAAAGCCGTTACGTCAGCGCCTACGCCACCATGCACCCTTGGGAGGACTGGGCGGAAACCTGGGCCCATTACCTGCACATGATGGATGCGGTGGACACGGCCCTGGGCTTCGGCATGAGTGCCCGGGAGATGGATTTCGACTACCAGCCGTTCCCGCCCGAGACCTTGTACGATGCCGAACATGCTGGCGGCGCGGCTTTCCTCTCGTTCGTCAACGCCTGGATCGAACTGGCCGGCATGCTCAACGAACTGTCTCGCAGCATGGGCCAGCCGGATTTCTACCCATTCGTCGTACCAGCGGCGGTGATCACCAAACTGCACTTCATCCATCTGGTGATCCAGGAAGAGGGGGGGCGGGCGGATGAGGTGTTGTTGTAGTTTTCTGTGGAGGCAGCTTGCAACCCTGTTGAATGTACCGACGCCTTCGCGAGCAAGCTCGCCCCCACACGAAGCGCAGATCCCCTTGTGGGAGCGAGCTTGCTCGCGATAGCGACAGGTCAGCTTGCGATCATGCCGGATGTGCCGACCTCATCGCGGTCACGCTTTGTTCCCATAGCAAGTACTTGAACATCTTCAGTTTTTTAATCCGCCGCGAACGGTTGTAACTTCTTGCCAGATAGGTACAATGGCGCGGCTCGCCGTCAGGCGGGCGTCGTTATGGTGACCCCATCGGTCCCCCCGCAACGATTACCCGTGAACCTGGTCAGATCCGGAAGGAAGCAGCCACAGCGGGAACATTGTGTGCCGGGGTGTGGCTGGTGGGGTTGCCTCCATAACGCCCAAGCCTTCATTCGCAAGGTTTGCCAAATTCCAAATTTCTTGTTGTTTTGCCGATCGATACCGATCGGTGCTTTCTGCTGCCCAGACTTTGGCCGGACAGGGCAACCGAGCGTCAACGTCCACAAGCAGGCCGGTCCTGTGCATCGACAGGACCGGACCCTGCGGTCAGTACTGAGCCTTCACATACTCGGCTATCGGCTCTTGCAAAAGATCCTGTGGATGATCCCCGCCGAAAGTCGCCCATTTGCTTTTACCGGACAAGATCGCAGACCCCAGCGGCTGCACGCCAGTCGGGCCATAAATAGCGAGCTTCACTTCAATCTTGTCGGGGAGGCCCGACCATTCCGTGGCGCGTTCTTCCCAATGCAGGATTTCCGGGATGACGTAGTAGCCCGAAGGGCTGTTCTGTCTCAGGCAGCTCAATTCACGGCACGCGCCCACTACCGTCACTCGGTTGGTGTAATAAGAGAAGGCCGTCTTGACCGCGGCAGCTGTCATATCACCGGAGGCAGGGTAGGGCGTCGTTTCGTAGCGGCCGTCGACCGGTATGGCGATGGTGACGGGCAACTGCCGATCAAGTTTCCCTGGGTTGGGGAACACGTCTTGTTGCGCGTATTTGGCGGTGCAGCCTGTGGCGAGTATCGAGACAAGAATGATCGAAAGTTTATGCACGGAGTCCCCTGGGATTTTGTTGTGTCGACGAGTCGGTGGGCGTCATAGGGACGCAGGAATCAGCGCGTTGATAGTCCGGGTTCGCGGCAAGCGATGTCAACGTGGCATTATGTCTTGCATCACCCTCGAAATTGGGCAAGCGGGCAAAGAGAAGCCCAGCCGGTCTCGCATCGACAGGCCAGGCTTCTCTTTCACTGCGTCAAGGCTTGGACAAGGCCTGGTCGACCGCTGCGATCAGCTTTCCCAGGTCCTTCGGGGTGGCTTTGTGTATGACACCGAACAGGTACGCCCGCTGTTCGTCCTCATCGGCCATGTCGGCAAAAAAGGCCTTCAGCTGCACATCCAGCACGTTGGCAAGCAGGAACAAGGCTTCGACGCTGGGGGTGTAGGTGCCGGTTTCGAAGCGGCTGATGGTTTTAGGATCAAAACCGGTTTTTTCGCCAAGTTCAGCCTGAGTAAGCCCCGCTACTTTGCGGTAGCGTCTGATGGCCGGACCCAAACTTGAAATTTGCATCGCTTAATTCCCATTTAGAATCAAGAACTTAACGATAGATTTTCGCATTAGGCAACCGCGTGATCCATCACCTTGCTTTGCAAAATGTGATGTGTTTCGTAGAATCGGCCTTTGGCACGGGTATTTGGTGACCTGCTTTTCGAAGCCGAGGTGTGTGCAGGGGCCGGGCCTTGTGTTCTTGCCACGATACAAGGCAAGGGCTGAAGCTCTCCTTTGGCATCGCCAGGGCCCGCGCTCCAGCTTCTCTCAGAGTGTTTGAGCCTAGTTGATTTTCGCCTGTCCTGAAGGCGGTGCAACCGCGCGCGACAAATGAGCCTGACTCATGGATGACTGCTTCGATGGATAAGAAGTACCGCAGGGCTGTTGACGCCGCCGCGATTTTTTCCGAGACCGATCTGAGCGGGCGCATCACCTACGTCAACGATCAATTTTGCAGTCTTTTCGGTTACCGGCGCGATGAGCTGCTGGGCGCGAACCATCGCCTGCTCAATTCCGGCCAGCACCCTGGCGAGTTCTTCAGCGCCATGTGGCGCACCATTGCCCTGGGCCAGGTCTGGAAAGGGGAAATCTGCAACCGGGCCAAGGACGGTACGCTGCACTGGGTCGACACCACCCTGGTGCCGGTGGTCGACGACCAGACAGGCCAAATCGAGCGTTATCTGGCGATTCGCTTCGACGTCAGCGAAAAGCGTCGCCTGCTGCATTCGTTGCAATGGCGGGTCGGCCACGATGTGCTGACCGGTCTGCCCAATCGTACTTACCTATCGGATCTGCTGGACCAGGCCCTGGAGTTTTCCCGAGCGGAAAACCTGCCCCTGGCGGTGTGCATGCTCGATCTTGATGGCTTCAAGGCGGTCAATGACGGCTATGGTCACGCCAGCGGTGATCGACTGTTGGTGGAGGTCGCCAGGCGCCTGCGCAGCATTGTGCGTGGCGAGGACGTGGTGGCGCGGCTGGGCGGGGACGAGTTCGTGCTGGTGCTGCGCCATGTGCGTGGGATGGAAGAGCTGCATGCCGCTTTGAACCGGGTGTTGATCGCCGTCTCGATGCCGTATGCCATTGACGGCAAGGACATCAAGGTCTTCGCCAGTATTGGCGTCACGTTGTTCCCGTGGGACAACGAAGACGCCGAGACCTTGTTGCGTCACGCCGACCAGGCGATGTACGTGGTCAAGCAAAGCGGTCGCAATCGTTTCCACTTGTTCGATGTGTCCCGGGACAAGGAGGTACGGGCCACTTACCAGACGGTCGAGCGAGTCCGCCAGGCACTGGCCGATAACGAACTGCGGCTGCATTTCCAGCCCAAGGTCAATATGCGTCATGGCACCGTGGTTGGCCTGGAGGCGCTGCTGCGCTGGAAGCATCCGCAACGTGGCCTGGTGCCGCCTCGGGAGTTCTTGCCCCTGGTGGAGGAGACTGACCTGATCGTCGAGATCGGCGAGTGGGTCATGGAACAGGTCTTGACCCAGTTGCAACAGTGGCAGCAAGCGGGGCAGGGCTGGCCGGTGAGCATCAATATCTCGGCGCGGCATTTCCAGCGGGCGGATTTTGTCGAGCGGCTGCGACAGGTGTTGGAGCGGCATTCGGCGGTGCCGCCACGGCTGTTGGATCTGCAGATTGTCGAGTCCGTCGCCGTGGAGAACCTGGCCCATGTCAGCGCCTGCCTCCAGGCATGCCAGGCGCTGGGCGTGGGGTTTTCCCTGGGCGGTTTCGGCACCGGCCACTGCTCGCTCAACGACCTCAAGCACCTGCGCACGCAAACCATCAAGATCGACAAGACCTTCGTGCGCGACATTCTCGATGACCGCGACGACCTGGCGCTGACCGAGGCGGTGATCGGCCTGGCTCGGGCATTTGGCCGCGAGGTGGTCGCCGAAGGGCTGGACAGCCTGGAGCATGGTCAGTTGCTGCTGAACCTGGGCTGCGAGGTGGCACAAGGTTATTTCATCGCCCGGCCCATGCCACCCGAACAGGTGCCCGGTTGGGTACAGGGGTTCGTCCCGCCTTCGCAATGGCAGCAGCGGCCAGGCGATCAGGGCGAGGATGCCTCGCTCTCGGCGCGCGATGCTTCACTGCGGCCGGTGTAGAGCTGGATGATCGCGTCGATTTCCCCGGACGTCTTCATGTTCAGCAATGTCCTCAGAATGCGCTGTGCGGGAATGTTCGGATCGTTGCGTACATAACAGCTCAACAGCTGTTCCTGCAGGACAGCCACCTCATGGAGTTGGCGATCAACGGTATGGCGTTGATTGAACCAGTCCAGCGCCCATTGGCTACTGATCCCATAGCGATAACGCCCGGCCAGCAGTTTCGCCAGCACTTGTTCCTGGCTGCGGGCATCGTCGCGGTGCAGTTGACCGGCGTCGAACAAGGGTTGCAAGGTCGGGTAGCTATAGCCGAGCACTGTGCCGATGGGTTGGGGCGATAGCGTTGTTGGCGTTACCGTCGCGGGTGTGCTGGTCGTGGCGACGAGCAGGTCACGTTGGAAGAACAACGGGATGCTCCACAGATAATCACTATTGTCCTTCACCCAGTCAGGGCTGACATAGCAACGCAAGTCGATCTCGCCGTGTTTCATGGCGCCGTCGAGCCGGGCGCGGGAGAGAACGTGAAATTGCGCCGGCTTTCCTATCTGGGTGGCCAGGCTGGTCATGATGTCGGGAATGATGCCCTGGATCGGGCGGCCTCGTTCGATCTGCACCAGGGGCATCGCCCAGCCATCGGTAATGGCGAAACGCAAGGGGCCTTCCTCGGCAAGACAACTGGTACTCAACAACAGCAAAGCCCCCATGGCTAAGCGCATAAACTCTCCTGACTGTTTAAAACCGTGTAGACAACGAGGCCCTTGGCCTAGCTTAGTCACATTAGACGAGCACACCGGATGCAATTTCGCCCCTGCTCCGCTAGCATTAGCCGCTTATGTTCCTTCGTTGCGACGGTTTTCGATGAGTTATCAGGTTCTTGCACGTAAATGGCGTCCGCGCTCGTTCCGCGAAATGGTCGGCCAGACCCATGTGCTCAAGGCTCTGATCAATGCCTTGGACAGCCAGCGGCTGCATCACGCCTACCTGTTCACCGGTACCCGGGGCGTGGGCAAGACCACCATCGCGCGGATCATTGCCAAATGCCTGAACTGTGAAACCGGTATTACTTCGACACCTTGTGGCGAGTGTTCGGTCTGTCGGGAAATCGACGAGGGCCGCTTCGTCGACCTGATCGAGATCGACGCCGCCAGCCGCACCAAGGTCGAAGACACCCGCGAACTGCTCGACAACGTGCAGTACGCCCCGAGCCGTGGGCGCTTCAAGGTCTACCTGATCGACGAAGTGCACATGCTCTCCAGCCATTCCTTCAATGCGCTGCTCAAGACCCTCGAAGAACCGCCGCCCTACGTCAAGTTCATCCTGGCGACCACCGACCCACAGAAACTTCCTGCAACGATTCTGTCGCGGTGCCTGCAGTTCTCCCTGAAAAACATGACGCCGGAACGGGTGGTCGAGCACCTGACCCACGTATTGGGCGTCGAGAACGTGCCATTCGAAGACGATGCGTTGTGGCTGCTGGGCCGCGCCGCCGATGGTTCGATGCGCGACGCCATGAGCCTGACCGACCAGGCTATCGCTTTCGGTGAAGGCAAGGTCATGGCCGCCGATGTCCGAGCCATGCTCGGCACCCTTGACCACGGCCAGGTCTATGACGTCTTGCATGCACTGATCGAAGGCGATGCCAAGGCGCTGCTCGAGGCGGTGCGTCACCTGGCCGAGCAGGGGCCGGACTGGAATGGCGTACTTTCGGAAATCCTCAACGTGCTGCACCGTGTCGCCATTGCCCAGGCTCTGCCTGAAGGCGTCGACAACGGCCATGGCGACCGTGATCGCGTACTGGCCCTGGCCCAGGCGCTGCCGGCCGAAGACGTGCAGTTCTATTACCAGATGGGCCTGATCGGCCGTCGTGACCTGCCCTTGGCACCGGATCCGCGAGGCGGCTTCGAAATGGTCCTGTTGCGAATGCTGGCGTTCCGGCCAGCCGACACGGCGGACGCCCCGAGGCAAACGCTAAAGCCAGTGGGGATCAGCCAGGCCACAGCTGATTCCGCCAAGCCAGTGGCTGCCGCGCCCGTCGTTGCGCCGGCAGTGGCCTCGGCTCCGGCAGCGGTGGCACCTGTAGCCCAGCCGGTGCCGGCGCCTGTCGTCGTGACGCCCGAGCCGGAACCCGAGCCGGTCGTCGAGGCGCTGCCCGAGCCCGTTGCCGAAGAAGTCGTCGACCTGCCTTGGAACGACCCGGTCGAGCCGCAAGTGGTCCAGCAGCCGGTCGTCGAGCCTGTATTGGAAACCGTCGCCGAGCAGCCCGAGTTGCCGCCGATGCCCCTGCCGACGCCCGACAGCGTGGTGCCCGATGCGCCGGAATGGGTCGCAGCGCCCGTGCCCGAGCCGACGGTGGCCGACGTCGATCTCGCTACGCCGGGCATCGACCTGGACGACGAGCCGCCGCTGGATGAGGATTACATCGAGCCGGACATGGATTCGGCGTACAGCTACCTGGACGACCTGGCCAGCGAGCACGCCGCTGAGCCGGCCCCGGAGCCCGAGCCGGAACCGGCGGCGATGCCGGCCACCGGGCTGGCCCTGCAATGGCTGGAACTGTTCCCTAAACTGCCGATCAGCGGCATGACCGGCAGCATCGCCGCCAACTGCACGCTGATGGCCGTGGAAGGCGACCACTGGCTGCTGCACCTGGACCCGGCCCACAGCGCACTGTTCAACGCGACCCAGCAACGTCGCCTCAACGATGCGCTGAACCAGTACCATCAGCGCACCCTGACGCTGACCATCGAGCTGATCAAGCCCGAGCAGGAGACTCCGGCCCAGGCCGCATCCCGCCGCCGTGCCGACCGTCAGCGCGAAGCCGAGGAGTCGATCCACGGTGATCCATTCATCCAGCAGATGATGCAACAGTTCGGCGCCGTGGTCCGTCACGATACTATCGAACCTGTCGAGGCCCCGGTCACCCAGGGCTCATAACTGAAGGCGCCGGGCCGAACGGGCCGGGCGTGTTGTTTATCCAAGTACTTTCGAGGTGATTCCCATGATGAAAGGTGGCATGGCCGGCCTGATGAAGCAGGCGCAGCAGATGCAGGAAAAAATGGCCAAGATGCAGGAAGAACTGGCCAACGCCGAAGTCACCGGCAAATCCGGTGGCGACATGGTGACCGTGGTCATGACCGGTCGTCACGACATCAAGCGTGTCAGCATCGATCCAAGCGTGGTCGAAGGCCTGAGCGAAGACGACAAGGAAATGCTCGAAGCCCTGTTCGCCGCTGCCGTCAATGACGCGGTGCGCAAGATCGAAGCCAACAGCCAGGACAAGATGTCTGGCATGACCGCTGGCATGCAACTGCCACCGGGCATGAAACTGCCGTTCTGATTCGCCATCCCGGTCGGGATGGGCTACACCCAATGCCAGGCATCGCGCCTGGCATTTTTATTTCTGGCCCAGATACAGCGTTGGATGTCCAGCCGCTATCGCGAGCAAGCTCGCTCCCACACTGGATTGAAGTCTCCCTCAATTGTGAGGTGCGTCGCAGGTCCTATGTGGGAGCGAGCTTGCTCGCGATGCGACCATTGCGGTCCAACCGAACAAACATCGAACGCCGCCCCCTCGGCCATGGTCTGCTCCCTATACGTGCCACTCAACGATCAAGGAGACGCTTCCATGTCACAAGCATCGACCACCAGCCAGCGTATCGTCCTGGCCTCTCGCCCCCATGGCGCCCCGACCCCGGACAATTTCCGCCTTGAACAGGTAACGCTGCCTGACTTGCAGGAGGGTCAGATCCTGCTCAAGACATTGTTCCTGTCCCTGGACCCCTACATGCGTGGGCGAATGAGCGACGCACCTTCCTACGCCGCGCCGGTGGAAATCGACGAGGTGATGACCGGCGGCGCTGTCAGCCGTGTAGAGCGTTCCATGCACCCGAAATTCCAGGAAGGTGATCTGGTGGTGGGCGCCACGGGTTGGCAGAGCCACAGCATCAGCGATGGGCGCAACGTGATGCCCATCCCGTCCGGGCTGCCCAGCCCGTCGATGGCCTTGGGTGTATTGGGCATGCCGGGCATGACCGCTTACATGGGGCTGATGGACATCGGCCAGCCCAAGACCGGGGAAACCCTGGTGGTCGCGGCCGCCTCGGGTGCCGTGGGCTCGGTGGTCGGCCAGGTGGCGAAGATCAAGGGCCTGCGTGTCGTCGGGGTCGCGGGCGGCAGCGAGAAATGCAAATACGTGGTCGATGAGCTGGGCTTTGATGCCTGTGTCGATCACAAGAGCGCCAATTTTGCCGAGGAACTGGCGCAGGCTTGTGACAAGGGCATCGATATCTATTACGAAAACGTCGGCGGCAAGGTCTTCGATGCCGTCGTGCCGTTGCTCAACGCCAAGGCGAGGATCCCGCTCTGTGGCCTGATCGCCTCCTACAACGATCATCAAGCACCGAGCGGTCCGGATCGCTTGCCGCAGCTGCAGCGTACTTTGCTGACCAAGCGCGTGCGGATCCAGGGGTTTATTGTGTTCGACGACTACGGTGACCGTCAGCCGGAGTTCATCAGTGCCATGGCCCCTTGGGTGCGCGATGGCAAGATCAAGTTCCGTGAAGACGTGGTCGATGGTTTGGAAAATGCGCCGCAGGCGTTCATCGGCCTGCTTGAAGGGCGCAACTTCGGCAAGTTGGTGGTGCGGGTCGCGCAGGATTGAGTATTTGACGCTAATCGGAGGCGCGGGTATAAACCGCGTCTCGTTGTTATGTCGGACATTTCCTCCATGAGCTTCAGCCCCTTGATTCGCCAACTGATCGATGCCCTGCGAACGTTGCCGGGTGTGGGTCAGAAAACTGCCCAGCGCATGGCGTTGCAATTGCTCGAGCGTGATCGCAGCGGCGGTTCGCGCCTGGCCCAGGCCTTGAGCCAGGCCATGGAAGGCGTAGGGCATTGCCGTTTATGCCGCACCCTCACCGAGGATGACCTCTGCCCGCAATGCGCCGACCCGCGTCGGGACGACACCTTGCTCTGCGTAGTGGAGGGGCCGATGGATGTGTATGCGGTAGAGCAGACCGGTTTTCGTGGTCGTTATTTCGTGCTCAAGGGCCATTTGTCCCCGCTCGACGGCTTGGGGCCGGAAGCCATCGGCATTCCGCAGTTGGTCGCGCGGATCGAGGAAGCGGGCACGTTCACGGAAGTCATCCTCGCCACCAACCCGACGGTCGAAGGCGAAGCCACCGCCCATTACATCGCCCAACTGCTGAACAACAAAGGCCTGGTCGCCTCCCGCATCGCCCACGGCGTGCCTTTGGGCGGCGAGCTGGAATTGGTTGATGGCGGGACGCTGGCGCATTCGTTTGCGGGCCGTAAGCCGATCGCGTTGTAACAGCTACCCAATTCCTTGTGGGAGCGGGCTTGCTCGCGAAAGCGGGGTGTCAGCCAACATAAGGGCTAACTGATACTCCGCCTTCGCGAGCAAGCCCGCTCCCACATTAGGTTTCGTAGTGAGCGTTATTTTTCGCTGAGGGAGAACTGCGTCAGGCAGAACGTCGGGATCCCCATGTCTTCCAGGCGTTGGGAGCCGAGCAGTTCCGGCAAGTCAATGATCGCTGCGGCCTCGTGGACCTTGGCGCCCATGCGGCGGATCAGGTTGGCGGCGGCGATCAGCGTGCCACCGGTGGCGATCAGGTCATCGAACATCACCACCGAGTCTCCCTCGCACAGGCTGTCGGCATGCACTTCAAGGAAGGCTTCGCCGTATTCGGTCTGGTATCCCTCGGCCAGTACGTCGGCCGGCAGCTTGCCTTGCTTGCGGAACAAGACCAGCGGTTTGTTCAACTGATAGGCCAGGATCGAACCGATCAGGAAACCGCGGGCATCCATCGCGCCAATGTGAGTGAACTCGGCCTCGACATAGCGGTGGGCGAAACTGTCCATGACCAGGCGCAGGGCGGTCGGGGATTGGAACAGTGGGGTAATGTCGCGAAAGATCACGCCGGGCTTGGGGAAATCGATCACGGGGCGGATCAGGGATTTGATGTCGAAGGAGTCAAAGACCATCGTGGAGGTGTCCTGGCAGGGCTGCAAACGCGGCAGTATAGCGCGGCGGGGAAAATCCCTCAGCCGCGCTGGTTCATCAGCCGTCGATCGAGCCGCCGGCCAGGGCGCAGAGCTGGATCGGGTCGAGGATGTGAATTTCCTTGCCTTCGGCGGCAATCAATTCGTTCTGCTGGAAACGGGTGAACACCCGGGACACGGTTTCCACCGCCAGGCCCAGGTAATTGCCGATTTCGTTGCGCGACATGCTCAGGCGGAACTGGTTGGCCGAGAACCCGCGGGCGCGGAAGCGTGCCGAGAGGTTGACCAGGAACGTGGCGATGCGCTCGTCGGCGGTTTTTTTTGAAAGCAGCAGCATCATCTGCTGATCGTCACGGATTTCCCGGCTCATGACCCGCATTAACTGACGACGCAGTTGCGGCAATTGTATGGCCAACTCGTCCAGGCGGTCGAAGGGGATTTCGCACACCGAGGTGGTTTCCAGCGCCTGGGCCGAGACTGGATGGCTCTCAGTGTCCATGCCCGACAGGCCCACCAGTTCGCTGGGCAGGTGGAAACCGGTGAGCTGCTCTTCGCCGCCATCGCTCAAGTTAAAGGTTTTCAAGGCGCCCGAGCGCACCGCGTAGACGGAATCGAAGGTGTCGCCCTGGCGAAACAGGAATTCACCTTTTTTCAACGGACGGCCCCGTTTAACGATTTCGTCGAGCGCCTCCATGTCCTCCAGATTCAATGAAAGTGGCAGGCACAGGGGAGCCAGGCTGCAATCCTTGCAGTGGGCCTGGTTGTGGGCGCGCAGTTTGACTGGCTCGGACATTTCTTCAATCCTTGTGGGAAAACACACATAAGCCGTAAGGGTACCCCAGCGTAGGCACTCCGGCCAGTGCGGTTTCGTCGTCAAATTGTCGCGCTCAGATAACTCGGGAGAAGCGCTGCCGGTTGTGTTGCTCCAGATAGGCATCGAAGACCATGCACACGGATCGCACCAGCAGGCGCCCGGCGGGCAGGACTTTGATGTGCATGTTGTCGAGCTCGATCAGACCGTCCTTGGCCATGGCCTGCAATTGCGGCCATAACGGCGCAAAATATCCGCCAAAATCGATATTGAAGGTTTGCTCGATCTCGGCGAAGACCAGGTTGAAATGACAAATCAATTGCTGGATCACCGCACGCCGCAGTCGGTCGTCGGCGTTGCATACCCAGCCGCGACTGGTTGCCAGATGCCCGTCGGCGAGGGTGTTCTGGTAATGGTTCAGGTCGCTGCTGTTCTGGCAGTACAGGTCGCCGACCTGGCTGATAGCCGACACGCCGAGGCCGATCAGGTCGCAATGGCCATGGGTGGTGTAGCCCTGGAAGTTGCGCTGCAACGTAGCCTCTTCCTGGGCGATGGCTAAATCGTCGTCGGGCAGGGCGAAGTGATCCATGCCGACGTAGCGGTAGCCGGCGGCGGTCAGTTGTTCGATGGTGCCCTGCAGCATCGCCAGTTTCTGCTCCGGGTTCGGCAATTCCTGGCTGTTGATGCGCCGCTGGGGCATGAAGCGTTCCGGCAGGTGGGCGTAATTGAACACCGAGAGCCGGTCCGGTTGCAGGTGGATGACTTCATCGACCGTGCGGGCGAAGTTGTCCGGGGTCTGCTTGGGCAGGCCGTAGATCAGGTCAATGTTGATCGAACGGAACTGCAAGGTGCGGGCAGCCTCGACCACAGCGCGGGTTTCTTCCAGGCTTTGCGGGCGATTGACGGCACGCTGCACCGCCGGGTCAAGGTCTTGCAGGCCGATGCTGACCCGATTGAACCCCAGTTCACGCAACAGCCCCATGGTTGACCAGTCGGCTTCCCGGGGATCGATCTCGATGCCGTAGTCGCCGGAGTCGTCGTCCAGCAGGTTGAGGTGCTTGCGCAGCGTGGCCATCAGTTGGCGCAGCTCGTCGTGGCTGAGGAACGTCGGGGTGCCGCCGCCAAAGTGCAACTGTTCCACGGGCTGGGCCGGGTCCAGGTGGCAGCCGATCAGCTGGATTTCCTGTTCCAGGCGCTGCAGATAGGCGTGGGCGCGGCCACGGTCCTTGGTGATGACCTTGTTGCAGGCGCAGTAGTAGCAGATGTTCGCGCAGAACGGCACGTGTACATACACCGACAGTGGCCGTCGGGCCTTGCGGCTGTCACGCAGGGCATGGAGCAGGTCGAAGGTGCCCACCTGGCCGCCGAACTGCGCCGCAGTCGGGTACGAGGTGTAGCGTGGTCCCGCCAGGTCGTAGTGGCGGATCAGGTCTGAGTCCCAACGGATGGCGTCGAGCATGCGGGTGTTCCCCGGGTAGGCTGGCATGGGGCGAGTCTAGAGGGGGAGGCGCGGGGTGGTCTTGATTTGTGTCAACAGGGCATGGGTGTTGTCGATGATGGCCTCATCGCGAGCAAGCTCGCTCCCACATTTGCTCTGCGGCGCCTGTGGGAGCGAGCTTGCTCGCGATGGGGGGCGACTCGGTCAATGGCCCATGAGCCAATGCTGATGCGGCCCCGGCAGTGTCCAGATCCCGAAAACAATCACCAACAGCCCTCCGGCCATGCGCACGCTGCGTTTGCGCAGCAGGGCGGTGATACGCTCGGCGGCCAGGCCAGTGGCGAGCAGCACCGGCCAAGTGCCCAGGCCGAAGGCGAGCATCAGCAGGGCGCTGTCCAGGGCATTGCCCTGGCTGGCGGACCATAGCAGGGTGCTGTAGACCAATCCGCAAGGCAGCCAGCCCCATAGGGCACCGAGCAGTAAGGCCCGGGGCAGGCTCGACACCGGCAGCAAGCGGTTGGCGACGGGTTGGATGTGCCGCCACAAGCCACGCCCCACACTTTCGATGCGGGTCAGGCCGCTCCACCAGCCCGCCAGGTACAGGCCCATGGCAATCAACAGCAGGCCGGCCAGCACCCGCATGATCATCGCCGCTGGACTGTTGGACACGGCCCAACCGGCCAGGCCGATCAGCAGCCCGGCAGTGGCATAGCTCAGGATGCGCCCCAGGTTGTATGCCAGCAGCAACCGAAAGCGGCGACTGCGCTGTTCCTTGGGAATCGCCAGGGTCAGGGCGCCCATCAGGCCGCCGCACATGCCCAGGCAATGGCCGCCGCCCAGCAGGCCAAGGATAACGGCTGAAACCAGCAGTGGCGCCAGGTCAAGCATGGGGTGGGGCCTTGTCGTCCGGCTTGCGGACCTCGCTACTGGCTTCGTCCACCGCCGCCTTGTGGTTCGGGTCCTGATCGTCGAACAGGATGCTATGGGCCGGACCGTCGAGGTCGTCGTACTGTCCGCTGTCCACGGCCCAGAAGAAAATGTACACGGCGATGGCCACGATCAGCAGCGCGGCCGGGATCATCACGTAAAGAGCTGGCATGTTGGAACTCCATGCCCGCGCGGCTCAAGCCGGCAGCGGGCGGGTATCGGGCGCGGCGGTGAAAACCTGCGCCTTGGGCTGACGCGTCAGCCTCAGGGCATTCAACACCACGGTCAACGAACTGATGGACATGCCGACCGCGGCCCACACCGGTGTAATCCAGCCAAGGGCGGCGAACGGCAACATGAGGCCATTGTACAGCCCTGCCCACACCAGGTTCTCGACGATCACTCGGCGGGTGCGCCGGGCCAGATTGAAGGCGTGGATCAGGGCGTCGAGGCGGTTGGACAGTAGCACGGCGTCGGCGCTGGTCTTGGCCAGATCGGTGGCCGAGCCCATGGCGACACTGATGTCCGCCGCCGCCAGCACGGGCACGTCGTTCACGCCATCGCCGAGCATCAGCACCTTTCGGCCCTGTTGGTGCAATTGCTGCAACACCGCCAGTTTGTCGTCCGGGCGCAGGCCGCCCCGGGCCTCATCGATGCCCAGTTCGGCGGCGACGCTGGCAACCATCGGCGAACTGTCGCCCGACAGCAGCAGTGTTCGCCAGCCCCGCGCCTTGCAGGCCGCCAGCAGGGCCGGGGCGTCGGCGCGCAAGCGGTCATCGAGGACGAACCAGGCCAGCGGCCCGACCTCATCGCCCAGCAACAGCCATTGCCCGGCTTCGTCCGGCATCTGCGGTATGGCGGCGCCACTCAGTTCGCAGACAAAACCGGGCTGGCCGATGCGCAGGCGTTGTTCGGCCACGAGGCCTTCCAGGCCCAGCCCCGGGGTGCTCTGCACCTGCTCGGCGGCCAATGGGGCGCGGCCAAAAGCACGGGCGATGGGGTGTTCCGAACGGTTTTCCAGGGCCGCGGCCAGGCCCAGGCAGTGATCGCCGTCGAGGGTCGCCAATGGCCGAATGGCGCGCAATGCCAGGCGGCCTTCGGTGAGGGTGCCGGTCTTGTCGAAAATGACCGTGTCGATCTGGTTCAGGCCCTCCAGTACATGGCCACGCGTCAGCAGCAGGCCAAGTTTGTGCAAGGTACCGGTGGCTGCGGTAAGGGCGGTCGGCGTGGCGAGGGACAATGCGCAGGGGCAAGTGGCGACCAGCATCGCCAGGACGATCCAGAAGGCCCGTGAGGCATCCAGTTGCCACCACAACAGGCCAATGGCCGCCGCCGCGACCAGGGAGAACAGCAGGAACCATTGGGCGGCGCGATCGGCGATTTCCGCCAATCGCGGTTTCTCGGCCTGAGCCCGTTCCAGCAGGCGAACGATGGCCGACAAGCGGGTATCTTGCCCGAGGGCCAGCACCTCGACGGTCAAGGCGCCTTCGACGTTCAGCGTGCCCGCGGTGACCGCGTCGCCCACCTGCCGAGGTTGGGGCAGGTACTCACCGGTCAGCAGGGATTCGTCGATGCTGGACTGCCCCTCGAGGACTTTGCCATCAGCCGGCAGGACTGCCCCGGGATGCACCAGCACCCGGTCACCGGTGCGCAATTCGCTGAGCAGGATGCGTTCGCTCTGGCCATCATCCGCCAGGCGCAGGCACGAGGCCGGTAACAGATTGACCAATTGGGCGGTGGCGGCGGCCGTGCGCTCCCGGGCCCGGCGCTCCAGGTAACGGCCGGCCAGCAGGAAAAGGGCAAACATGCCCACGGCATCGAAGTACAACTCGCCAACGCCTGTGATCGACGTCCAGATCCCGGCAATGTAGGCGCTGCCAATGGCCAGGGACACCGAAACGTCCATGGTCAGGTGGCGTGTGCGCAGGTCGCGCATGGCACCTTTGAAGAACGGCGCGCAGCTGTAGAACACGATGGGCGTGGTGAGAAACAAGGCGACCCAGCGCAGGATGGTGTGCATCTCCGGGCTCAGGTCGATGTTGAATTCCGGCCAGGTGGCCATTGTCGCCATCATCGCCTGGAACCACAGCAGACCGGCCACGCCCAACTGGCGCAGTGCCAGGCGGTTTTGTGCGGCGAGTTGCTCGCACGCCTGGTCGGCCTGGTACGGGTGGGCAACGTAGCCGATCTGGCGCAACTCGGCGAGCAGCGTGCTCAGCGGCAACTGGGCGTCGGCCCAGCGTACGTGCAGGCGATGATTGGACAGGTTCAACCGCGCCTCGGCCACGGCCGGCAGGCTGCGCAGCTGTTTTTCGATCAACCAGCCGCAGGCGGCGCAACTGATGCCTTCCATCAACAGGGTGGTTTCGGCCAATTCGCCCTCATGACGCACGAACGACTGCTGCACGTCAGGGCGATCGTACAGCGCCAGTTCATCGATCAACTGGACGGGCAGGGTCTCGGGATTGGCCGACGCTTCACTGCGATGCAGGTAGTAGCTTTCCAGGCCACCGGCGACAATGGCCTCGGCCACCGCCTGGCAGCCCGGGCAGCACAGCTCGCGGGTTTCACCGAGGACAACGGCGGTGAAGCGACTGCCAGGGGGGACGGGCAGGGCGCAGTGGTAGCAGGGCTGTGGAGTGGTCATGGTTGTCGCATGAAGGCTTGCAAGGGGTAAACGAACTGTAGGAACTGCCGAAGGCTGCGATCTTTCCCGTGACACTTGAGTCTCAAACGGAAGATCAAAAATCAAAAGATCGCAGCCTTCGGCAGCTCCTACAGGGCGGTGAGCAGCTTATTTTTTCAGGTCTTCAGCGCCTTGCAGCGGTTCATCACCGAGCAGGATGGCCTGGTCGTGGTTGATCTGTTCTTCTTCGAACAGGCGCCAGGTCTTGTCGTTCTCCACCCCCAGCAATTCGACAAAGCGCCGGCCTTCGACCTTGTCCGTCAACTGGCCGACATAGCGCCCCGGTTCGCTATCGTTGCGGGTCAGGACGATCTTGCGGTCCTTCTCCGGCTGGGTCGGCGAGATCAGGCTCAGTTCCACGGTCTGGGGGCGGCTGTTGCCGTTCAGGCGCAGGTTCACTTCGCCGGTCACGTCATCCAGTTGCACGTTGGCATGCAGTTGCAGGGTCTGGGCCAGCAGTTCGCGCTCCAGCGAGCGGTTGATACCCTTGCCGGCTTCGTAATAGTTGTCGTTGACCAGGTTGTCCGGGTTCTTCACCGCAATGGTCACCATCGTCAGGCTCAGTGTCACCGAACAGCTCAGGATCGCGATGATGATCCACGGCCAGAGGTGCTTGTACCAAGGGCTGGTGGCGGTTGCTGCAGGCATGTTCATTTCTCTCAACGAGTTTGTGGGCCGATGAACCGGCTCTTGGCTTCGACATGTACGCTTTCGTCATCGGCGTCCTTGAGGGTGAAGGTCACCTCGTTGGTGCTCGATGGCAGTTGCTCCGGTGCGCTGGACAGTTCAACCGGCTGGCTGTAGATCTCGCCGGCCGCGACCTTGATTTCCCGACGGCCTTGCAGCTTGAGGTCGGGCAGGCCTGAGGCTTCCAGGACGTACGTATGGTCGCGTTGGTCTTTGTTCATGATCTTCAGGCTGTAGACGTTCTCGATCCGGCCTTCGGCGTTTTCACGGTACAGCACGCGGTCCTTGCTGACGTCGAAACCCACCAGCGAGCGCATGAAGAACGCCGCCGCCAGCAAGCTGATCATGGCCAGCAGCACCAAGGCGTAACCGATCAGGCGCGGGCGCAGTTTATGGGTTTTCTGCCCCGAGAGGTTGTGTTCGGTGGTGTAGCTGATCAGGCCGCGCGGGTAGTCCATCTTGTCCATGATGCTGTCGCAGGCGTCGATGCAGGCTGCGCAGCCGATGCATTCGATCTGCAGGCCGTCGCGAATGTCGATGCCGGTCGGGCAGACCTGGACGCACATGGTGCAGTCGATGCAGTCCCCAAGGCCCAAGGCTTTGTAGTCCACACCTTTCTTGCGCGGGCCACGGCTTTCGCCACGACGCGGGTCGTAGGACACGATCAAGGTGTCCTTGTCGAACATCACGCTTTGGAAGCGCGCGTAAGGGCACATGTAGATGCACACCTGCTCACGCAGCCAGCCGGCGTTGCCATAGGTGGCGAGGGTGAAGAAGCCGATCCAGAAATACGACCAGCCATCGGCCTGACCGGTAAAGAACTCGAACACCAGTTCGCGGATCGGTGTGAAGTAACCGACAAAGGTCACGCCGGTGACGAAGCCGATCAGCAGCCACAGGCTGTGCTTGGCAAACTTGCGCAAAAATTTGTTGGCGCCCATGGGAGCCTTGTCGAGCTTGATGCGCTGGTTGCGATCGCCTTCGGTGACTTTTTCGCACCACATGAAGATCCAGGTCCATACGCTTTGTGGACAGGTGTAGCCACACCACACCCGTCCGGCATAGACCGTGATGAAGAACAGGCCAAATGCCGCAATGATCAGCATCCCCGACAGCAGGATGAAATCCTGGGGCCAGAACGTCGCACCGAAAATGAAGAACTTGCGTTCCGGCAGGTTCCACCAGACAGCCTGGTGGCCGCCCCAGTTTAACCAGACTGTACCGAAATACAGCAGGAACAAGAGCGCTCCGCCCAGCATCCGCAGGTTACGGAACAGGCCGGTGAAGGCGCGGGTGTAGATTTTTTCCCGAGAGGCATACAGGTCGACGCTCTTGTTCGCGCCCTTGGCAGGCGGGGTAACGTCATGTACCGGAATCTGGTTGCTCATCAATTGCATCCCACGGCAGTGGAAAAGTGCCGGGGCCAGTGCGTGCCGACCTCGGTCAGAAAGGGTATTGCAGTGGCGCAATGATACGCCTGTAGCTCTGGCTCAAGGGTGCGACCTTTGGTCGCGTTGGGCGTCTGCACAGAATGGTGTAGCGGATGTAACAAGTCATGACCCAGATCAATTGACATTGTAGGAGCTGTAGGAGCTCTCGAGTGAAACGAGGCTGCGATCTTTCCCCTGACGCTTGAATCCCAAGCGAAGATCAAAGATCGCAGGCTTCGCCAGCCCCTACACAACCCAGCGGGATCAGGCTCCCTCGCCATAGAAATGCATGCCGTCTCAAGCGGGAGGACGGGATGACCATGGGTTGAGCACCGCCACGCCGCTGCTCTGGAAATCGCTCACGTGGCGGGTGACTACGGTCAGTCCGTGGACCAACGCAGTGGCAGCAATCAGTGCGTCGCATTCATTGCTGCGATCCGGAACGTGCAGGCGAGCACAGCGCAGCGCGACGGCGCGGTCGACCGCCAGGATCCGGCCGGCAAAGGCAGGCAGCACGTGATTATCCAACCAGGCTCGCAAGCGGCTGCCTTGCGTCGGGTCCTTGCGTTCGAAGCGCAGCACGCCGGTTTCCAGTTCCAGTACGGTAATCGCCGAGACGTACAGGCTGGGAGCGGGAACGCTGCGCGCCCAGGCCTGGACGTTTGGGTCTGCCTGGGATTTGCGCAGTTCGGAAATGACGTTGGTATCGAGTAAAAACATTCAGGACAGGTCCACCGAGCGGGGCTTGATGACGGCGCGCTCGGTATTGAAGTCGATATCCGGCGCATCGGGCATGACCAGCAACTCGACAATGCTGGTGCCGATGCCGGTCAGTTTCTGGTACTCCTCAATGCTTAGCAGTACATGGGCCGGCTTGCCACGGTCGGTAATGATGACCGGCCCCTGGCGGGTGGCTTTTTTGGCACCACTTGTGTCGTGGTTGAATTCGCGGCTGGAAATAGTGGTGATGGACATGGCGGCGTTCTCGATAGAACTGAATGTAGGCACGTTACTACCACTGCTGTTTGCGGGCAAGATAAAACAATTTCGTCCTGGCGTACCGGCAAACGAAAAGGCCCCGTCAACGCTGGTTGACGGGGCCTTTGGTGCATCAGGCGTTGGCTTTACTGGGCGTCAGCCGCAGGTGCCTTTTCGCCGTGGGACAGGCTGTAGACATAGGCGGCCAGCAGGTGGACCTTGTCGTTGCCTTGCAGGTCGGCCTGGGCCGGCATCTGGCCCTGGCGACCGTAGCGGATGGTCTGCTGCAGTTGGGCGAAGCTCGAACCGTAGATGAAACCGGCCGGATGCGTGAGGTCAGGTGCGCCCATGGCGGGCGTGCCCTTGCCGGCAGGACCGTGGCAGGCCACGCAGTTGGCCGCGAACAGTTTCTGGCCGTTGGCCGGGTCGGCCTTGGCGCCTTCTGGCAGCTTGCGACCGTGCAGGCTGGTCACCAGGTAGGAAGCCACGTCGGCCACGCCTTGTTCGCCCACCACAGCAGCCCAGCCCGGCATCACGGCGTGACGGCCGCCCATGATGGTGGTCTTGATGGTTTCCGGCTCACCACCCCAGCGCCAGTCGGCGTCGGTCAGGTTGGGGAAGCCATAGGCACCCTTGGCGTCGGAACCGTGGCAGACCGAGCAGTTGGAGGCGAACAGGCGGCCACCCATCTTCAGGGCTTGCGGGTCCTTGGCGACCTCTTCGATCGGCATGGAGGCGAACTTGGCGAAGATCGGGCCGAACTTGGCGTCCGAGCGAGCCATTTCCTTTTCCCACTCGTGAACGCCTGTCCAGCCGGTCTGGCCGTTGGCGAAGGCGGTCTGCTTTTCGTTGTCCAGGTAGTTATAGCCTGGCAGCAGGCCTTTCCAGTTGCCCAGGCCAGGGTAGAGCACCAGGTAACCGAGGGCGAACACGATGGTGCCCACGAACAACATGAACCACCATTTCGGCAGCGGGTTGTCGTACTCTTCGATCCCGTCGAAGGAGTGGCCAACCGTCTCTTCAGTGGCTTCGCTGCGCTGGCCCTTGCGGGTCGACAGCAGCAGCCAGGTCAGGGCGAAGATCGTACCCAGACTGAGGACTGTGACGTACAGACTCCAGAACGTAGTCATTCTTTGTTACTCCTAGAAGCTTGCTCGACGTGCTTGATGGCCTCGGGATCATCCGCGAACGGCAGCAAGGTCGCGTCGTCAAACTCCGACTTGCGCTTGGGGCTGAACACCCACAAGGCCAGGCCGATAAAGGCCACCATCACGACGACGGTGCCCAGGCCACGAATCATCCCGATATCCATTCAGATCACCGTTTGCTTTTGATGATGGTGCCCAGGCCTTGCAGATAGGCCACCAGCGCGTCCATTTCAGTCTTGCCCTTGACGGCATCCCTGGCACCGGCGATGTCTTCGTCGGTGTAAGGCACGCCCAAGGCCCGCAGGACTTCCATTTTCTTGGCGGTGTCTTTGCCGTCGAGCTTGTTTTCTACGAGGAACGGGTAGGCCGGCATTTTCGACTCAGGCACAACGTTGCGCGGGTTGTACAAGTGCGCACGCTGCCAGTCGTCGGAGTAACGGCCGCCAACGCGGGCCAGGTCCGGGCCGGTCCGCTTGGAGCCCCACAGGAACGGGTGGTCCCAGACGCTTTCACCGGCAACCGAATAGTGGCCGTAGCGTTCGGTCTCGGCACGGAACGGACGGATCATCTGCGAGTGGCAGCCGACACAGCCGTTGGCGATGTAGATGTCGCGGCCTTCCAGTTCAAGGGCGGTACGCGGCTTCATGCCTTCGACCGGCTTGTTGGTCACATCCTGGAAGAACAGCGGAACGATCTGGGTCAGGCCGCCGATGCTCACGGCGATGACCATGAAGAAGGCCAGCAGGCCGATATTCTTCTCTACTGCTTCGTGCTTCATCAGTGAGCTCCAACTACGGCGATCTTGGCGGCGGCTTCAGCTTCAGCCGGGTCAGAGGCACGAACGGTGCGATACACGTTGTAGGCCATGAACAGCATGCCGCTGGCGAAGAACGCGCCGCCCAGGGCACGTACGATGAAGCCAGGATGGCTGGCTTGCAGCGCTTCGACGAACGAGTAGGTCAGGGTGCCGTCGTCGTTGATCGCACGCCACATCAGGCCTTGGGTGATGCCGTTGACCCACATCGAGGCGATGTAGAGCACGGTGCCGATGGTCGCGAGCCAGAAGTGCGCGTTGATCAGGCCGGTGCTGTGCATCTGCGCACGACCGAACAGTTTTGGGATCATGTGATAGATGGCGCCGATGGAAATCATCGCCACCCAGCCGAGCGCACCGGCGTGTACGTGGCCGATGGTCCAGTCGGTGTAGTGGCTCAGGGAGTTGACGGTCTTGATGGCCATCATCGGGCCTTCGAAAGTCGACATGCCGTAGAACGCCAACGACACGACCAGAAAGCGCAGGATCGGGTCGGTGCGCAGCTTATGCCAGGCACCCGAGAGGGTCATCATGCCGTTGATCATGCCGCCCCAGCTTGGCGCCAGCAGGATGATCGACATCGCCATGCCCAGGGACTGCGCCCAATCCGGCAGTGCGGTGTAGTGCAGGTGGTGCGGACCGGCCCAGATGTACAGGGTGATCAACGCCCAGAAGTGGACGATGGACAGGCGATAGGAATAGATCGGACGCTCGGCCTGCTTCGGCACGAAGTAGTACATCATCCCCAAAAAGCCGGTGGTCAGGAAGAAACCCACGGCGTTGTGGCCGTACCACCACTGGATCATCGCGTCGGTCGCGCCCGAGTAGGCCGAGTACGACTTGAAGAAGCTGACCGGCAGGGAGGCGTGGTTGACGATGTGCAGCATGGCGGTCACGACGATGAAGGCACCGTAGAACCAGTTACCGACGTAGATGTGCTTGGTCTTGCGCTTGACGATGGTGCCAAAGAACACCAAACCGTAGGTCACCCAGACGATGGCCAGCAAGATAGCCAGGGGCCATTCCAGCTCCGCGTATTCCTTGGTGGTGGTGAAACCCATTGGCAAGGTCACGATCGCACCGACGATGACCGCTTGCCAGCCCCAGAAGGTGAAGGCGGCGAGGCTGTCGGAGATCAGTCGCGTTTGGCAGGTTCGCTGCACGACGTAGTAAGAAGTGGCAAACAACGCACAACCACCGAAGGCGAAGATCACCAGGTTGGTGTGCAGCGGGCGCAGGCGTCCAAATGTCGTCCATGGCAGATCGAAGTTCAACTCCGGCCAGACCAGTTGCGAGGCGATGAAGACACCGAGCCCCATGCCAAGGATCCCCCAGACCACCGTCATGATGGCGAACTGGCGGACTACCTTATAGTTATAAGCAGTCGGACTGATTGCTGTGCTCATTCTAAGGTTCCACGGTTTGGGTGTTTTATTAGGATAAAAATCGGTCGCAAGTATGGAGAAAGCGGGGGGGCATTGCAACGCGCCATGACCTGGGTCAATGCTTTCCAAAGCTGATTCTGCGGCCTTTCCATGTGCCGAGTAGGGACAAAATTGACCCTCGGCAAAATGTCGCAACGAAGGAAAGAGGCGAGGGGGTCAGGTCGGTTGTAACGGGGTGTGTTCGAACACGGCGTTCGGGTGATGCCAGGCAACTGTCGCAACAGCCGGTAATCACCTGCCTTTGCGGCCTTTTTGTCGAACGATTGTCGAACGCATCGGGTCGGGTCGACCTGAAACCGGCAGTCGCCAGCGCACGCAGAGGCAAGCTTAGACCTGATTCCGGGGAACCGAAAGGAAGACGATGGGAGGGTGCGACAATGCGTCGCGCAGGGGCACGAAACAGCCGCATCCAGGTGAATGCGGCTGTTTGTGCGGTCAGGATTTATTCGCTTTTGTGTTCCGCTTGCAGGCGCTCGGTGCGGGCGCCCTGGGACAAGCTGTAGACGTAAGCCGCGAGCAGTTGCACCTTGTCATTGCCCAGCAGTTCATTCTGCGCCGGCATGTGGCCCTGGCGACCATGGCGAATGGTCTGCTGCAACTGGGCCAGGCTGGTGCCGTAGATGAAACCGGCCGGTTGCGTCAGGTTTGGCGCGCCCATGGCTTCGGTCCCTTGGCCGTTGGCGCCGTGGCAGGCCACGCAGGTGGTGTTGAAAGCCTGCTGGCCGGCCTGCAGATCAGCACCGCTGTCTGCCGGCAAAGGCAGGCCGGCCAGGTCGTGGCGTACATAGGCGGCCACGTTCTTGACCCCGGCGTCCCCCAGCACCTCGCCCCAGGCCGGCATCGCCGCCATGCGACCGCCCATGATGGTCGCCTTGATGGTGTCGGCGGCGCCACCCCAGCGCCAGTTGCTGTCAGTCAGGTTCGGGAAGCCGAAGGCACCCTTGGCGTCCGAGCCGTGACAGACCGAGCAGTTGGAGGCGAACAGGCGCCCACCCATCTTCAGGGCTTGTGGGTCCTTTGCCACTTCTTCCACGGGCATGGCGGCGAATTTGGCGAAGATCGGCCCGAACCTGGCGTCGGCCTTGGCCATCTCCTTTTCCCATTCATGGGCGCCGGTCCAGCCATTCTCGTACCCGGGCAGGATGCCTTTCCAGTTGCCCAGGCCTGGATACAGGACCAGATAACCGACGGAAAACACCAGGGTGCCGGCAAACAGCAGGAACCACCACTGCGGCAATGGGTTGTCGTATTCCTCGATGCCGTCGAAGCTGTGGCCCATGGTCTGGTCGACGCTGCCCTTGGTTTCGCCCTTGCGGGTGCCGATCAGCAGCCAGGTCAGGCCGATCAGGCTGCCGATGGTCAGTACGCAGATCCACGTACTCCAGAAGGTGGTCATGGCCGGGTACTCCTTGTCGCAGGGTCTTGTGGGGTGATGTCGGCGGGCGGTTCGTCGGCGAACGGCAGCAGGCGCGCCTGGGCGAATTCCGGGCCACGCTTGCTGCTGAATACCCACAGGGTCAGGCCGATGAAGGCGATGAACACCACGACGGTGCCCAGGCCACGGATCATTCCAGTGCTCATTTCAAAGAACATCAGGCTCACCTCTTGCTCTTGATGGCAGTGCCGAGCACTTGCAGGTAGGCCACCAGCGCGTCCATTTCGGTCTTGCCCTTGAGCGAGGCCACGCTGCCGGCGATGTCGTCGTCGGTGTACGGCACGCCGAGGGTGCGCATGGCGCGCAGCTTGCCTTCGGTGTGGCTGCTGTCCACCGCCTGGGCTACCAGCCATGGGTAGGCCGGCATTTTCGACTCAGGCACGACGTTGCGCGGGTTGTACAAGTGGGCGCGGTGCCAGTCATCGGAGTAGCGCGCGCCGACCCGTGCCAGGTCCGGCCCGGTACGCTTGGAGCCCCACAGGAATGGGTGGTCCCAGACGCTTTCGCCGGCGACGGAGTAGTGGCCGTAGCGCTCGGTCTCGGCGCGGAACGGACGGATCATCTGCGAGTGGCAGCCGACGCAGCCTTCACGGATGTAGATGTCGCGGCCTTCCAGTTGCAGGGCGGTGTAGGGCTTCATGCCGTCCACCGGCTTGTTGGTCACGTCCTGGAAGAACAGCGGCACGATCTGGGTCAGGCCACCAATGCTCACGGCCAGGACCATCAGCAGCATCAACAGGCCGACGTTTTTTTCGATTGTTTCGTGTTTCATGGTGGACTCCTCAGGCCATCTGCGCGGCAGCGGCGGCTTCGGCAGGCTGGTAGGCCCGCACGGTGCGCCAGGTGTTGTAGGCCATCAGCAGCATGCCGAGAAGGAAGATCGACCCGCCCGCCAGCCGCACGACGAAGCCTGGGTGGCTGGCCACCAGGGTTTCGACGAAGGAGTAGGTGAGGGTGCCGTCCTCGTTCACCGCGCGCCACATCAGGCCCTGGGCGATGCCGTTGACCCACATCGAGGCGATGTACAGCACCGTGCCGATGGTCGCGAGCCAGAAGTGCGCGTTGATCAGGCCGATGCTGTGCATCTGTTGCCGACCGAAGACTTTCGGGATCATGTGATACAGCGCACCGATGGAAATCATCGCCACCCAGCCGAGCGCACCGGCATGTACGTGGCCGATGGTCCAGTCGGTGTAGTGGGAGAGGGCGTTGACGGTCTTGATCGCCATCATCGGACCTTCGAAGGTCGACATGCCGTAGAACGCCAGGGACACCACCAAAAAGCGCAGGATCGGGTCGCTGCGCAACTTATGCCAGGCACCCGAGAGGGTCATCATGCCGTTGATCATGCCGCCCCAACTGGGGGCCAGCAGGATCAGCGACATCACCATGCCCAGGGACTGTGCCCAGTCCGGCAGCGCGGTGTAGTGCAGGTGGTGCGGACCGGCCCAGATGTACAGAGTGATCAACGCCCAGAAGTGGACGATGGACAGGCGATAGGAGTACACCGGGCGCTCGGCTTGCTTGGGTACGAAGTAGTACATCATCCCCAGGAAGCCCGCGGTGAGGAAAAAGCCTACGGCGTTGTGGCCGTACCACCATTGCACCATCGCATCCGTGGCTCCGGCATACACCGAGTAGGATTTGGTGAAGCTCACGGGCAGTTCCAGGTTGTTGACGATGTGCAGGATCGCCACGGTCAGGATGAACCCGCCGAAGAACCAGTTGCCGACGTAGATGTGCTTGGTGTTGCGCTTGGCCACGGTGCCGAAGAACACGATGGCATAGGCGACCCAGACGATGGTGATCAGGATGTCGATCGGCCATTCCAGCTCGGCGTATTCCTTGGAACTGGTGTAGCCCAGTGGCAGGCTGATGGCCGCCAGCAGGATCACCAATTGCCAGCCCCAGAAGCAGAATGCGGCGATTTTCGGCGCAAAAAGCTGGGTCTGGCAGGTGCGCTGCACCGAATAGAACGAACTGGCAAACAGGGCGCAGCCGCCAAAGGCGAAGATCACCGCGTTGGTGTGCAACGGGCGCAGGCGGCCGAAGCTGGTCCAGGGCAAATCGAAGTTGAGCTGCGGCCAGACCAATTGGGCGGCGAGAAAAACCCCGAGCCCCATGCCGACGATGCCCCACACCACCGTCATAATGGCGAATTGGCGGACCACCTTGTAGTTGTAGGCGGTACTGATAGAAGTGTTCATGGTTCCCCATCCACGGTTCAGCCGAAGTGAGCGCCTGCGCAAGGCAGTGCGGCGTGCTTCGCCTGGAGTTATAGGCAGACTAAAAGCGAGGCAAGCATGGACAAACAGCACAAGGCCAGTATTGACGGGGATCAATGGCCGCGGTGCGTGGCCGAACACGGTTGGCTATGGACGGCCGCGCAACCGGGTATCGTTGCCGAGCCCCCGACCCTCATCCTGGCCCATGGTGCCGGCGCGCCGATGGACAGCGGCTTCATGGAGGAAATGGCCGCGCACCTTGCCGTACGGGGCGTCAACGTGTTGCGCTTCGAGTTTCCCTACATGGCGCAACGGCGCCTGGACGGTGGAAAACGCCCACCCAATCCAGCTCCCAGGTTGCTGGAATGCTGGCGTGAGGTGTACGCCACGGTGCGGCCTTATGTCGCTGGGCGGCTGGCTATCGGCGGTAAATCCATGGGCGGGCGGATGGCGAGTCTGCTGGCTGATGAACTGGGCGCGGATGCGCTGGTGTGCCTGGGGTATCCGTTCTACGCAGCAGGCAAGCCGGAGAAACCGCGGGTCGAGCATCTGACTGGGTTGAATACGCCGACCCTGATCGTGCAGGGCGAGCGCGATGCGTTGGGCAATCGTGAAACGGTGCAGGGGTACGTCTTGTCACCCGCCATCGAGGTGATGTGGTTGGCGGCGGGGGATCATGATTTGAAGCCGTTGAAGGCTTCGGGGCTCAGTCATGGGCAGCATCTGGAGGCTGCGGCGGACAAGGTGGCAGCGTTTCTTCAATCAGCCATTTGTTGATTGCCAGTGCCTCATCGCGAGCAGGCTCGCTCCTTCAATTTGAATGCATTGAATGAGCTGTTCAGAACTTCTGTAGGAGTGAGCCTAATCGTTCCAGATGATAAGAGATGCCGTATCCATTAATTTTTATCAGTCCTACTTAAATTGAACGTGCCTCTCGGATATAACCAATCTCCAAGCGTTTCGAAGACAGCCGTGAAATCACCATGGGCTGTTCCTTTAACAGGATCGAGGCGGACGCTCAATTCTGCTGAGTCCGCGGTGACCGTTCGATAACCATAGAAACCTTCTGGCGCAGGAATCGAATGGCCGTGATAGAAATGAAGTCCGCCCTCCATCGTGTAACTGTTGTCGAATACTTCGTCGTCAATGTAAGGAACTGAAAAGCCAAAGAGGAATAAATTTTCTTCATCTAACCGACCTGTGCTTCCGCTAAAGGCCCAACTTTTCTCTCCGGTTGGTAGGTAAAAATGCAAATAGAAAAGCGTCGTGTCGGCGACAATGGTATTTTCGCCGAGGCTCCAGGTAAATACGTTTCCCTTAAGTGTTGGTGTCTTTTCTTTTGGGATGAATACGGTTTGAGTGTCCATGTAGCAATCCTTATGCACTTGATGTTGTGTATAGGGTTTATTTTCAACGGCTGTCGTATGGTGGACCTTCGGTGAGAAATATCTACTGTCAGAGTTGACAGGTGGTAGGGATGGTTTTTGTATGGAGAAGTTAATTGAAGTTTGTTGTTTAATAAAAATAGTCCGTTATGCAAGATTTTTGTTGTTTTACTTTAAGAGGCTCGCAGTCGATTTATCGAGTTGGAAGGGCTCTTTGAGCTTTTAGGGGAGCGAACTGGCTCGCGATAGCCCTCAGTCATGCAATAAAAAACCCGGAAGCTTTCGCTGTCCGGGTTTTTGGCAAGCCAACTGACATCAGCGGTTGAACCGCTCCACCAACGAATACTGCGTATTGGCCGTACGAGTCAGTTCTTCGCTCAGCAACGCCGAGCTGTGGGCCTGGCCGGAGGTCTGGTCGGCCAGGTCCGAGATGTTGCTGATGTTGCGGCTGATCTCCTCGGCCACCGAGCTTTGTTCCTCGGTGGCGGCGGCGATCTGGGTGGTCATGTCGGTGATGTTGGCCACCGCTTCGCTGATGCCCACCAATGCCTGGTCCGCTTCCATCACCCGCGCCACGCCTTCTTCGGCCTGGCGGTGGCCAGCCTCCATGGTTTGCACGGCATTGTTGGCGGTTTGCTGGAGCTTGGCGATCAGGGCATGGATCTGCCCGGTGGATTCGCTGGTGCGTTGCGCCAGTTGCCGGACTTCGTCGGCCACCACGGCGAAGCCGCGGCCCATCTCACCGGCACGGGCCGCTTCAATGGCGGCGTTGAGGGCCAGCAGATTGGTCTGGTCGGCGATGCCTTTGATCACGTCGACCACGCCACCGATCTCGTCGCTGTCCTTGGCCAGCTGAGTCACGGTGTTGCCGGTCTCGCCGACCACCACCGACAGCCGCTCGATGGCTTCGCGGGTTTCCCCGGCGATGTCGCGGCCGCGGCTGGTCAGGCGATTGGCTTCCTGGGTGGCATCGGCGGTGCGCTGCACGTGACTGGCGACTTCCTGGGTCGTTGCCGCCATCTGGTTGACGGCCGTGGCGACCTGTTCGGTTTCCACCCGCTGGCGCTCAAGGCCGCTGGAGCTGTCATGGGCCAACGTGTTGGACTGGCGGGCCTGGTCGTTAAGGTGCTCGGCGGTGTCCTGCAGGCGCGTCAGGCAGGTTTTCAGGCGCGCTTGCTGGCTGAGGATCGACATTTCCAGGCGAGCCTGGACGCCGCGGCTGTCCGTGTACATCCGGGCGATCAGCGGGTCGGAGGTGGTTTGCTCGGCCAGGCGCAGCAGGCGCTTGATCCCGCGTTGTTGCCATTGCAGGCCCATCAGCCCCAAGGGCACCGACAGCAGGGCGGCCAGGGCAAATCCCCAGTGGGAGTTCAGGAACGCGCCGACGACGAAACTGAGTTGGCTGACCAGGATAAACGGAAGCCAGTCCTGCAGCATCGGCAACCATTTGTCGCTGGCCGGAACCGCGGATTTACCCTGGTTGATGCGTTGATACAGGGCTTCGGCGCGGGCGATCTGTTCGGCGGAGGGTTTGACCCGCACCGACTCGTAGCCGACCACCTGATTGCCCTCGAACACGGGCGTGACATAGGCGTTGACCCAGTAATGGTCACCGCTCTTGCAGCGATTCTTGACGATGCCCATCCATGGCAAGCCTTGTTTCAGCGTGCCCCACATGTGCGCGAACACGGCGGATGGCACATCGGGATGGCGCACGAGATTGTGCGGCGAACGGATCAGCTCTTCCTTAGAAAACCCACTGATTTCCACGAACGCGTCGTTGCAGTAGGTGATGACGCCCTTGGCGTCGGTAGTGGAAATCAATCGTTGCTGGGCCGGAAAGGTCCTTTCGCGTTGTGTGACGGGTTGGTTGTTACGCATGGTGGTGTAGATCCGCAAGGCTTTGAAAGGTTGTCGGCGCCGTCAGGTTTTAGTTGAAGTTATTTTTGCCTGTCGCTATCACGCCAGCATCGGGTAGGTAAAGAGGGCGAAATGAAGCAGGTTGAGTAGAAAGTGCGTGGCAATCGCCGCGCCCAGGCCGCCAAATCGATAAGCGAGACCGTAGCCAACCCCCGCCAGGCCGGACAGCAGCACCCATTGCCAGCCCGCACCCGCGTGTACAAGGCCGAACAGCAACGAAGCCAGGAGCAACGCCAGGTTGTCGCCCTGGCGCAGGTGTTTGAAGCGTCGGCTCAAGCCACCCTGAATGTAGCCACGAAACAGCGCTTCCTCCACCAACGTGACCAACAAAAGATTATTAAGTACCCACATCCAGGCATGGTCCGGCCATTTCGGCGCCCAGTGGATCATCCCCAGCACCATCGCGCCGCCAAGGGCCAGGACCGCGCTCAGCGCCAATCCCATGGCCGTGGCGCAGGACGACAACCGCAACGAGCGCCGGCCGACGATCCAGGGGCAGGCCAGCAACAGCCAGAAGCCGATCAGCGGCTTGTC
This sequence comes from Pseudomonas sp. NFACC04-2, assembly GCF_900119265.1. Classification (NCBI taxonomy): domain Bacteria; kingdom Pseudomonadati; phylum Pseudomonadota; class Gammaproteobacteria; order Pseudomonadales; family Pseudomonadaceae; genus Pseudomonas; species Pseudomonas sp. NFACC04-2. The sequence continues at coordinate 61,929 of NZ_FPJC01000009.1, read as the reverse complement.
CTGGTTCAGGTACATGGCAAACGGCACGGCGTCATCGGTCAAACGATGCGCCGGAATCACCCGTCCGTTGAAGAAGCCGGGCATCCAGTGCAGGGCCAGTGCAACGGCCATGACCAGGAACAGGGCATGCCCGAGAAACCGCCCAACCGGCGTTTGTTGCTGGCGAACCGCATACCCGGCGAACAGCAGCAGCCCGATCGAGATGAGCGCGGTCCAGGCCAGATGGCCATAGACCAGCGCCAGACCATAGCCTGTGGAAAGCAGGGCCAGGTGAAGCCAGGGTAAAGCGGGCATACAACATCCTTTTAGCGGGAAAGCTCTGGGCGAGGGCGGCTGTCGGGTCTTCGACGCCACTGTGTCGCGCAAAGAGCACATTTGTGTCCATGCAGATTCATGCGCAGGAGGGGCAGGCAGTTGGCTGACGCGGTTGCGTGAGTGCCGGAGGGATTATAGGCGGGCTCGTACAAAAACAGCGCCTGTTAAATAACCGTGGGAGCGAGCTTGCTTACGGTAGGGGCAGGTCAGCCAATACTGATGCTGGCTGATCCATCGCTATCGCGAGCAAGCTCGGCTTCCATAGGGGGCGGGGCCGAACGTTGCGTCTGTGAACAGCCAGAATCTACTGTGGGAGCGAGCTTGCTCGCGATGACGGCGGAACATTCAGCACAGATGCAGGCTGACCCACCGCTATCGCAAGCAAACTCGGCTCCCACAGAGGGACTGTTTTAGCCTGCAATCAATTGTCGCAAGACGTAGTGAAGAATCCCGCCGGCCTTGAAATACTCCACTTCATTCAAGGTATCGATCCGACACAACACTTCGATTCGTTCTTGGCTGCCATCCTCCCGGGTGATGACCAGGGGCAGGTTCATGCGTGGCGTCAGTTCGACGTCATTGAGCCCCAGAATGTCCAGGGTTTCCTTGCCCGTGAGGTTCAGGCTCTTGCGATTCTGGTCGAGTTTGAATTGCAGCGGCAGCACGCCCATGCCCACCAGGTTGGAACGGTGAATACGCTCGAAGCTTTCGGCGATCACCGCCTTGACCCCCAGCAGGTTGGTGCCCTTGGCCGCCCAGTCCCGGCTCGAGCCGGTGCCATACTCCTGGCCGGCGATCACCACCAGGGGAGTGCCCGTGGCCTGGTACAGCATGGCGGCATCGTAGATCGGCATTCGTTCGCCGCTGGGGATGTAGATCGTGTTGCCGCCTTCTTCGCCGTCGAGCATTTCATTGCGGATGCGGATATTGGCGAAGGTGCCACGCATCATGACTTGATGGTTGCCGCGCCTGGAGCCGTAGGAGTTGAAGTCCCGTGGCTCCACGCCCTGTTCGCGCAGGTAGCGACCGGCCGGGCTGTCGGCCTTGATATTGCCGGCCGGGGAGATGTGGTCGGTGGTCACCGAGTCTCCCAGCAGCGCCAGGACCCGGGCGCCCTCGACATTCCTGACGGCCGGTGGCGGCCCGCCGATGTCGTCGAAGAACGGTGGGTGCTGGATGTAGGTCGAGTCATCCTGCCAGACATAAGTTGCCGCTTGCGGCACTTCGATGGCCTGCCATTGCTCGTCACCGGCAAACACGGCGGCGTATTCCTTGTGGAACATGCTGGTATTGACCTGTGCTACGGCGGCGGCCACTTCCTGGCTGCTGGGCCAGATGTCCCGCAGGTACACCGCCTTGCCATCCCGGTCGTTGCCCAGCGGCTCGCTGCTGATGTCGATGCGCACCGTGCCGGCCAGGGCGTAGGCGACCACCAGGGGCGGCGAGGCCAACCAGTTGGTTTTCACCAGTGGATGCACCCGGCCTTCGAAGTTGCGGTTACCCGACAATACCGAGGCCACGGTCAGGTCGGCTTTCTGGATGGCTTTTTCGATGGGGTCCGGCAACGGCCCGGAGTTGCCGATACAAGTCGTGCAACCATAGCCCACCAAGTCGAAACCGAGTTTATCCAGATACTCGGTCAGGCCGGCCGCGTTGTAGTAATCGGTGACCACCTTGGAGCCCGGCGCCAGGGAACTCTTGACCCAAGGCTTACGGACCAGGCCTTTTTCCACGGCTTTTTTCGCCAGCAGCCCGGCGGCCATCATCACGCTGGGGTTGGAGGTGTTGGTGCACGAGGTAATGGCGGCAATCACCACCGCGCCGTTTTTCAGGCGATGGGTGTGGCCTTCGAATTCGTACTCGGCTTCGCCCACCTGGTCGGCATTGCCCACCGCGACGCCACCGCCGCCTTCACTTTCCAGACGGCCTTCTTCTTTACTGGTGGGTTTGACCTGCAACCCCAGGAAGTCGCTGAAAGCCTGGCCGACATTGGGCAGCGAAACCCGGTCCTGAGGGCGTTTGGGCCCGGCGAGACTGGCCTCGACGCTGCCCATGTCCAACTCCAGGGTGTCGGTGAACACCGGCTCCTGACCGGGCAGGCGCCACAGGCCCTGGGCCTTGCAGTAGGCTTCCACCAGCTTCACGGTTTCGGCTGGACGCCCGGACAGACGCAAGTAGTCCAGGGTCACCTCGTCCACCGGGAAGAAACCGCAGGTGGCGCCGTATTCCGGGGCCATGTTGGCGATGGTGGCGCGGTCGGCCAGGGGCAGGTCGGCCAGACCGTCGCCATAGAACTCGACGAATTTGCCCACCACACCTTTCTTGCGCAGCATCTGCGTGACGGTCAGCACCAGGTCGGTGGCGGTGATGCCTTCGCGCAGTTTGCCGATGAGTTTGAAACCGATGACCTCGGGAATCAGCATCGACACTGGCTGGCCGAGCATGGCCGCTTCCGCCTCGATCCCGCCAACGCCCCAGCCCAATACGCCGAGGCCGTTGATCATGGTGGTGTGGGAGTCGGTGCCCACCAGGGTATCGGGGAAGGCGTAGGTGCGACCGTCTTCTTCTTTGGTCCACACGGTGCGGCCCAGGTATTCCAGGTTGACCTGGTGGCAGATACCGGTGCCTGGCGGTACCACGCTGAAGTTGTCGAAGGCGCTCTGGCCCCAGCGCAGGAAGGCGTAGCGTTCGCCGTTGCGCTGCATTTCGATGTCGACGTTCTGCTCGAACGCCTGGCTGCTGGCGAACTTGTCCACCATCACCGAGTGGTCGATCACCAGGTCCACCGGTGACAACGGGTTGATCCGCTGGGGATCGCCGCCGGCCTTTTCCACAGCGGCGCGCATGGCGGCCAGGTCGACCACGGCGGGGACACCGGTGAAATCCTGCATCAGCACCCGTGCCGGGCGGTATTGAATCTCGCGGTCGGAGCGGCGCTCCTTGAGCCACCCGGCCAGGGCCTTGAGGTCGGCGCCGGTGACGGTCTTTTCATCTTCCCAGCGCAACAGGTTTTCCAGCAGTACCTTCAAGGACATGGGCAGTTTGTCCAGGTCACCCAGGCTTCGGGCGGCATCCGGCAGGCTGAAGTAATGGTAGGTCCTGGCGTCGACTTGCAGTGTCTTAAGGGTTTTCAGGCTATCGAGGGACGGCATTGAAATCACTCCTTTGAGTCCGCACGGCTACGGACTGAGGGACGGACAGAGCCTTTAACCTAGCCCTGTTTTGAGCGTATGACTAATCACTGGACTCTATAGGCAGGTTCGGGGTTCCGAACTCCGCTATCATGCGGCGGTTTTCGTGACAGGCTTTGCTACGGAGTTTCAATGAACACGCTTTTTATGCACTGCCGACCAGGCTTCGAGGGCGAGGTCTGCTCCGAGATCGCCGAGCACGCGGCCCGGCTCAACGTGGCTGGCTACGCCAAGGCCAAGCCGGCCAGTGCCTGCGCCGAGTTTGTCTGTACTGAAGAGGACGGCGCCGAGCGGCTGATGCGCGGGCAGCGTTTCGCCGAGCTGATTTTTCCGCGGCAGTGGGCGCGGGGCACGTTCATTGAATTGCCGGAAACCGACCGTATCAGCGTCATCCTGGCTCACATGTCGGCGCTCCCGACCTGCGGCAGCCTGTGGCTAGAAGTGGTCGACACCAATGACGGCAAGGAACTGTCGAACTTCTGCAAAAAATTCGAAGGCCCGTTGCGCAAAGCGCTGAGCGGAGCCGGCAAGCTGGTGGATGACCCGCACAAGCCGCGCCTGCTGTTGACGTTCAAGAGTGGCCGTGAAGTGTTCCTGGGCCTGGCGGACGCGGATAATTCGGCGATGTGGCCGATGGGCATCCCGCGCCTGAAGTTCCCTCGGGAAGCGCCGAGCCGCTCCACACTCAAGCTCGAAGAGGCCTGGCACCATTTCATTCCCCGGGACCAGTGGGACGAGCGCCTGCACAGTGACATGACCGGCGTGGACCTCGGCGCCGCGCCAGGCGGCTGGACCTGGCAACTGGTCAATCGTGGCATGCTGGTGACGGCCATCGACAACGGCCCGATGGCCGAAAGCCTGATGGACACCGGCCTGGTGCAGCACCTGATGGCAGATGGTTTCACGTTCAAGCCCAAGCAGCCGGTGGACTGGATGGTCTGCGACATCGTCGAAAAGCCCGCGCGCAACGCGGCGATGCTGGAAGAGTGGATTGGCGAGGGCCATTGCCGCGAGGCCGTGGTCAACCTCAAGCTGCCGATGAAACAGCGTTATGCCGAGGTCAAGCGCCTGCTCGAACGCATCGCCGACGGTTTCAAGGCCCGGGGCATCAAGGTCGAAATCGGTTGCAAGCAGCTGTACCACGACCGTGAGGAAGTGACCTGCCATCTGCGGCGGTTGGACACGAAAAAGCCGAAGTCTCGCTAGCTCTCGGAATTGATGGAGTTCCCTGTGGGAGCGAGCTTGCTCGCGATGACGTCGGTACATTCAACATGGATGCAAGCTGACCCACCGCTATCGCGAGCGGCTCGCTCCCACAGGAGGCAGTGTGAAGCCAGGGGTGACCGAGCGCCGACATTGCGCGACAATGCCGGCCAGTTTCAGGAGTAGAACATGAGTGAAATGAACGACACGCCGGTCGACGGCACGCTGGATGCCACCGGCCTCAATTGCCCGGAACCGGTGATGATGCTGCACCAGCACATTCGCGACCTGGCCCCCGGTGGCTTGCTGAAAGTCATCGCCACCGACCCCTCGACCCGCCGCGACATCCCCAAGTTTTGCGTGTTCCTGGATCACGAACTGGTGGCCCAGCAGGAAGAGGCGGGCACCTACCTCTACTGGATCCGCAAGAAACTCGCTTAACCCGTCGAGCGGCTGAGGCGGATCTGCTTGCGCGCGCTGCGGGCCAGACGGATGGACAACATCAGGGCCGCGCAGCTCAAGCCCACGATCAGGCCTTGCCACAAGCCGCTCGGGCCGCTGGCCGCGCCGAGCCAGTCGGTCAGGCCCAGGGCGTAACCCACCGGCAGGCCGATGCCCCAATAGGCGAACAGGGTCAGGATCATCGTCACCCGGGTGTCCTGGTAGCCGCGCAATGCGCCTGCCGCCGTGACCTGGATCGCATCGGAAAACTGAAACAGCGCCGCGTAGACGATCAGCATCGATGCCACCTCGATCACCACCGGGTCGGCGGTATAGATCGCCGCGATTGGCCCGCGCAGCGCGAACATCAGGCTCGCCGAGAGGCAAGCGTAGGCCAACGCGGTGCCCATGCCCACTCCGGCGGCGAAGCGCGCTTCGCGAGGCTGCTGACGCCCCAGGGCTTGGCCGACCCGCACCGTGACGGCCATGCCCAGGGAGTAGGGGATCATGAACACCAGGGAGCTGAAGTTCAGCGCGATCTGGTGCCCGGCCACCACGGTGGCACCGAGGCTGCCGATCAGCAGGGCGATCACCGCGAAAATACTCGACTCGGCGAACACCGCAATGCCGATCGGCAAGCCGATGCCCAGCAGGCGCTTGATGACCGCCCATTGCGGCCAGTCGAAACGGCTGAACAACCGACTCGACTGATAGGCCGGTGCCCACCGCGCCCAACCGGCCATGCCCAAGGCCATGACCCACATCACGATGGCCGTGGCCCAGCCGCAACCGACGCCGCCCATGGCGGGCACGCCCAGGTGCCCATAGATGAAGATGTAATTGAGTGGAATGTTCAGCGCCAATCCGCACAAGCCCAGCACCATGGCCGGTCGCGTACGACCCAGGCCATCGCTGAAGCAACGCAGCACGTGATACAGCGCCACGGCCGGTAGGCCCGTGCCAATGCCCCGTAGGTATTCCATGCACGGACCGATCAATTCGGGATCGACTTTCATGATGTGCAGGATCGGCTCGGCGCTGAACAGCGCCAGTGTCGCGATCAACCCCACCACCAGCGCCAGCCATAATGCCTGGCGCACCAGCGGCCCGATCTCGTCGAACGTACCGGCCCCGAAGCGCTGGGCAACTTTCGGGGTAGTCGCCAGCAGGGTGCCAGTCATCAACAGGAACACCGGCACCCAGATCGAGTTGCCCAGGGCCACGGCCGCCAGGTCCCGTGGACCGACCCGACCGGCCATCACCGCATCGACAAAGCCCATAGCGGTGGTCGCCAGTTGCGCCACCATGATCGGCAAGGCCAGGGCCAGCAACGTCTTGAATTCCAGGCGCACCCGGGCCGGGCGGGAGAGGGGAGTGGAGGTGTCGATTACAGGATTCACAGAGCAAACGTCCGAAAGGGTTAAGCGCAAGGCGGCGAATTCTACGCCTTGACGCAGTGGTCAGGAAAAAACCTGTGTTGTGGATTTGTAATCGTTCACTCAGCTCATGAATGCTGTTGTGGCGAGGGGATTTATCCCCGTTCGACTGCGCAGCAGTCGCAATAATCATGGGGGGGCTGGCGCACCCAACGGGGATAAATCCCCTCGCCACAACATCATTCGCTCCTGGTAATGCGTAGACCCACTGGAACGCCTACACTGCCTACCCCGCCAAAGGAGCTCTGCCATGCTGATCGTCGCCGACGAAAACATCCCCCTGCTTGATGCGTTTTTCCAAGGCTTCGGCGAAATCTGCCGGGTACCGGGCCGGGGCATCGACCGGACGATGGTTGAGCACGCCGATGTACTGCTGGTGCGTTCGGTCAGCCAGGTCAATCGGGCCCTGCTGGAAGGCAGCAAGGTCCGCTTCGTCGGCACCTGCACCATCGGCACCGACCACCTGGACCTGGATTATCTTGCCGAGGCGGGGATCTGCTGGGCCAGCGCACCCGGCTGCAATGCCCGGGGCGTGGTGGACTACGTGCTGGGCAGCCTGATGACCCTGGCAGAAATCGAAGGTGCGGCGCTGGAGCAGCGGACCTTCGGCGTGGTCGGCGCAGGCCAGGTGGGCGGGCGGTTGATCGAGGCGCTCAAGGGGCTGGGCTGGGCCGTGAAGGTCTGCGATCCGCCGCGTCAGGCCGCCGAGGGCGGCGACTATGTGAGCCTGGAGCAGATCATCGAGCAATGCGATGTGATCAGCCTGCACACCCCGTTGACCCGCGACGGCGAGCAACCGACTTGGCACCTGTTCGACGAAGCGCGCTTGAACCAGCTCAAGGCCGGGACCTGGCTGATCAATGCGGCTCGAGGGCCGGTCATCGATAACGCCGCGTTGCGCGAGGTGTTGCTCGAGCGTGAAGACCTGCAAGCGGTGCTGGATGTCTGGGAGCATGAGCCCACCGTGGATGTGGACCTGGCCGATTTGTGCGTGATCGCCACCCCGCACATTGCCGGTTACAGCCTCGATGGCCGGCAGCGTGGCACAGCCCAGATCTACCAGGCCTTGTGCGCGTTCCTGGAGCGACCGGTTGAAGTCAGCCTCAGCGACCTGTTGCCCCGGCCCTGGCTGGGTGGCATCACCCTGGATGCCGAAACCGACCCGGCCTGGGCCTTGGCGGTGCTGTGCCGGAGTGTGTACGACCCCCGTCGCGACGACGCGGATTTTCGCCGCAGCCTGGTGGGCACCGTCGACGAGCAACGCCGCGCCTTCGATGCCTTGCGCAAGCATTATCCGCCACGCCGGGAGATCGACAGCCTGGAGGTTCGTATCGAAGGGCAGTCGGCGGCTTTGCAACCGATCGTGACGGCACTGGGTGCCACGCTGGTTTAGCCAAGGCTGTTGTGGTTTCTGTCTGGCAGGCATAAAAAACCCGACATCAACGTCGGGTCCAATTGAAGACGGGCTGTATCACTTTTGTTCGGCAGGCTTGACCAGTCGTTTTTCCAGCTCGCTGCAGGCTTTCTGGATCATGTCTTCGGTGATCGGTACTTCGCGCCCTTGGGCATCGATGAACGAGCAGCCCAGAGACTGGTCCGGTTGCGTGCGGATTACTTGAATTTTGTCGTCGCTGCTGTGTTGCAAGGACATGGCCTGTCTCCTCATCAGGTTGTATGTCTACTTTAATGTCGCCAGGTGACCGAGCCATGACACTCCTTGTAGGTTCATGGCGACACCTCCACTCAATCAGAAACACAGTTGCGTTTCCAGCCAGACTTTAGACCGATAACATCTAGCTGCTAGTCATAGTGGTCATATTTAACCTGACTCATTGCGATTCAACTTGGTTCCGCTGCGTTTCGGCGTCGCGAGCTGGCCTTTTTCCTGCTGCATTATCGGACGCCTTTGATGCTTTCTTCCCGACATCGCCGTGCCATACGCCTGGCCAGCGGCTTCATCGCCCCTTATCGCAAACAGGTCGCCGGCGCTTTGCTGGCGTTGATTGTCACCGCCGGCATTACCTTGTCCATGGGCCAAGGCATCCGCTTGCTGGTGGACCAGGGCTTCATGACTCGCTCGCCGCACCTGCTCAATCAATCCATCGGCTTGTTCATGGTGCTGGTGGTGGGGTTGGCGATCGGTACGTTTTCGCGTTTTTACCTGGTGTCCTGGATCGGTGAGCGGGTGGTGGCGGATATCCGACGGCAGGTGTTCAACCATCTGGTGTACTTGCACCCGGGTTTCTACGAAAACAACCGCAGTTCGGAAATCCAGTCACGGCTGACCACTGATACGACCTTGCTGCAATCGGTGATCGGTTCGTCGCTGTCGTTGTTTTTGCGCAATGTCTTGATGGTGGTGGGCGGCATCGTGCTGCTGTTCATCACCAATCCCAAGCTGACCAGCATCGTGGTGATTGCCCTGCCGCTGGTATTGGTGCCGATCCTGCTCTTCGGGCGTCGAGTGCGCAGCTTGTCGCGCCAGAGCCAGGACCGCGTTGCCGACGTCGGCAGCTACGTCTCCGAAACCCTCGGCCAGATCAAGACCGTGCAGGCCTACAACCATCAGGTCCAGGACGAACAACGTTTTTCCGTGACGGTGGAGCAGGCCTTCGACACCGCTCGCAAGCGCATTGTCCAGCGGGCGTGGTTGATCACCCTGGTGATCGTGCTGGTGCTGGGGGCGGTGGGGGTGATGCTCTGGGTCGGTGGCATGGATGTGATCGCCGGGCGGATTTCCGGTGGCGAGCTGGCGGCGTTCGTGTTCTACAGCCTGATCGTCGGCAGTGCCTTCGGGACCCTGAGCGAAGTGATTGGCGAGTTGCAGCGGGCGGCCGGTGCGGCAGAGCGCATTGCCGAGCTGCTGCGTTCGGAAAACATCATCCAGCCGCCGGCTTCAGGCCTCGTGACCTTGCCGGCGCGGGTCCGCGGCGATCTGCGTCTCGAAGGCGTGCGTTTTTCCTATCCGTCCCGGCCGGACAGCTATGCGGTCGACGGCCTCGACCTGAGTATCAAGGCCGGTGAGACCCTGGCCCTGGTCGGGCCTTCCGGCGCGGGCAAGTCGACGGTCTACGATTTGCTGCTGCGTTTCTATGATCCCGTGCAAGGGCAGATCCTGATCGACGATGTGCCGTTGACTCGACTCGATCCGCTGGACCTGCGCCGGCATTTCGCCCTGGTTTCACAAAGTCCGGCGCTGTTTTTCGGCACGGTCGAAGAGAACATCCGCTATGGCAACCCGGAGGCGACGTCGGAGCAGGTGCGCGAGGCCGCGCAGATCGCCCACGCCCACGACTTCATCGAAAAAATGCCCGACGGCTACCAGACTCACCTGGGCGACGGCGGCCTCGGGTTATCCGGTGGCCAGCGTCAACGCCTGGCCATCGCCCGGGCGTTGCTTGTTGATGCCCCGATCCTGTTATTGGACGAAGCCACCAGCGCCCTCGATGCGCAAAGCGAACACCTGATCCAGCAAGCCTTGCCCAGCCTGATGAAAAACCGCACGACGCTGGTGATCGCCCACCGCCTGGCCACGGTGAAAAACGCCGACCGGATTGCGGTGATGGACCAGGGCAAGGTGGTTGCCGTGGGCACTCACCAGGAGCTGGTCGCCAGCAATGCGCTGTATGCGCGGTTGGCGGCGTTGCAGTTCAATGTGGGGTTGGAGCCGGCAACCGACTGATATCGCGTCCACAGGGGGATGTTGTGTTTGATGCAGGCCCTGTGGGAGCGAGCTTGCTCGCGATAGCGGTGAGTCAGCTTGCATTCATGTTGCAGGTGCCGACGCCATCGCGAGCAAGCTCGCTCTCACAAAGAAGAGGACTTTGTGGTGTTAATCACTGATCATCGAAATACCGCTCATGCCAGTCCACCAGCGGTTGCGGTGAGTTGAGTTTCTGGCCGTAGATCACCGAATAAGACAACACGTTCTGCACGTATTGGCGGGTTTCGTCGAACGGGATGCTCTCGACCCAGACGTCGAAGCTCAAGTGGTCGGCCCCGCGCAGCCATTGGCGTACGCGACCGGGGCCGGCGTTGTAGGCCGCCGAAGCCAGGACGCGGTTGCCGTTGAACTGGCTATGAACCTGGCTCAGGTAGGCCGCACCCAACTGGATGTTCTTGTCCGGGTTCAACACTTGTTGGGGCGAGGCCAGGGGAATGCTGAACTTGCGCGCGGTTTCCTTGGCGGTACCAGGCATCAATTGCATCAGGCCGGCGGCGCCGACGCTGGAGCGGGCATCATCCATGAACGCACTTTCCTGGCGGGTAATGGCGAACGCCCAACTTGGATGCAAGCCGCGGATCTTGGCTTCGCGCACCAGGGTCTCGCGGTGGGCCATCGGGAAACGGATGTCCAGGTCGTCCCAGTACTTGGCCTGGCTGATGGTGCGGATGGCCGGGAAATACCATTTCAGGTCGTAAGCCAGCTTCGCCTGGGCGACCATTTCGTCCCGGTTGAAATGACGGCTGACGTGATACCACTCGCGGCGTCCGTCGACAATGTCCCCACGGGCATGGAACTCCAGCGCCCGACGCACGCCAGGCGTATTGCGCACCTTGTTGATCAGCGCCTGGCTCATCACCAGTGGCTTGTTGACGAGCGAATAGGGAGACTGGGATCGGTCGGCGGCGAGGAAGCCATAGAAGTCCCGTTCACGGGCCAGGTGCTTGTAGAGCGTCAGGGCTTCCGGGTTCTGCGGCTGCGCCAGTTCCAGCGTGCGGGCTTGCCAGTACCGCCAGCGGTTGGTGCTGGCCAGCGACTCGGGCAGGCGGCGGGTCAACTGATAGGCATCGTCCCAGCGAGCGAGGCGCAACAGCAGGCGCAAGCGCCATTCCGAAACCGTGTCGTCGCGCAACTCCGGGTCGTATTTCGTCATCACGTCCAGGGCGCGGCTGTCGAAGCGCTTGGCCAGGGTCAGGCCGATCTCTCGGGCGATCGCGACTTTTTCATCCCGGGAAAAATGCATGGTGCTGGCGTAGCCATCCAGCAGCGCCATGGCTTTTTCCGGGTCCTGACGGGCCAGGCGACGCAGGCCGAGGCTGACAATATCGGACATCGGTTCATCGGCTGGAACGAAGCGCGAGGGCTGGTTGAGCAACTCGGGCTTTTGCGCTACGTCCACCAGCAAGTTGCCACGGGGAGCGAGGGTGGTCAGGCCGCTGACCAGGCTGTTGGCCAGCGGGTAATTGCGCGCCTGGGCGGCCAGCTTGGCGCGCTCCCAGCGCTTCTGCTCGGTCAACTGGCCCTGGGATGCCCACAGGCCGAACAACGCATCGCACGCCTGGGGTTGGGACTTGCCGGTGAGCCACAGCTTTTCGGTGTTGGCATAGCCCTCGGCCTTCAGGCCATGGCTGAGTTGGTACTGAGCGTTGAGACAATCCAGTTCGGTGAAATTGAGCTTGGGGTCGTAATACTTGACGAAGGTCTCCCAGTCGCCGCGCTCGGTCAGCCAACGCAGCCAGCGCAGCTTCATCCAGTTGGCCTGGGGCAGGTCACCGTGCTCGGCGAGGAATTTCTCGATTTCGGCGTTGCTGGCGCTCTTGAGGCGAGCGGTCAATTCGTCGTAGGCCAGGTACGGCTCCAGCGGGTAATCGCGCAGGGCCTGGCTGTAGCGAAAGTAAGGGCCGGAATCACCCTTGGCCAAGGCACGCTTGGCCTCGTCGTAGTATTGGCGCTGAGTGGAGATATCCACCGCCTGAGCGGATTGAACGGCAGTGGCACATACAAAAAGACACGATAAAACACTGAAAAGGCGACTGCGCATGAGACGTCCGGGCAGAAAAAAACATGACAAGCCCAAGGGTTAACCCAGGGTAACTGTCTGTAGCTTAGCCTTTTGCCAGCAGCCGGCGAAAGCTTTGCGGGGCCGTCAGTGCAAGTTCGCAACATTTGTTATGCAGAGTGCTTCAGTGGCGAAATTGGCGGACCCTTGAGGCCTCATCTCAGGTAGAATGCGCGCCCGGTTTTTGGAGAAGCTCATGACCCTGCTCAAATTCAGCGATGTGTCCCTTGCGTTCGGCGCTATGCCGTTGTTGGACAAGGTGTCCTGGCAGATCGCCCGTGGTGAGCGGGTGTGCATCATCGGCCGAAACGGCACTGGCAAGTCCAGCATGATGAAGCTGGTCAAGGGCGATCAGAAGCCTGACGACGGCTCGGTCTGGCGTGCGCCAGGCCTGAAAATCGGCGAATTGCCCCAGGAACTGCCGGTGGCCGACGAGCGGACCGTGTTCGATGTGGTCGCCGAAGGCCTGGACGGTGTCGGCGCGCTGTTGGCCGAGTATCACCACCTGAGCCAGAACATCGTCACCGATGCCGACCTGGACAAGTTGATGCACGTGCAGCACGACCTTGAGGCCCGAGACGGCTGGCGCTTGCAGCAGCTGGTCGATAGCACCCTGAGCCGCCTGCAACTGCCGGCCGACAAGACCCTCGCCGAGTTGTCCGGCGGTTGGCGTCGCCGCGTCCTGCTGGCCCAGGCCCTGGTCTCCGAGCCAGACCTGCTGCTGCTCGACGAACCGACCAACCATCTGGACATCGGCGCCATCGCCTGGCTTGAAGAAGCCCTGAAAGACTTCCAGGGGGCGGTGCTGTTCATCACCCATGACCGTTCCTTCCTGCAGAACCTGGCGACGCGCATCCTTGAATTGGACCGCGGCGGCCTGATCGACTGGAACGGCGACTACGCCAGCTTCCTGGTGCACAAGGAAGCGGCGTTGGCAGCGGAAGAAACCGCTAACGCGCTGTTCGATAAGAAACTGGCCCAGGAAGAAGTCTGGATTCGCCAGGGCATCAAGGCCCGTCGCACCCGCAACGAAGGCCGTGTGCGGGCGCTCAAGGCCTTGCGCATGGAGCGCAGCGAGCGTCGCGAGCGCACCGGCAAGGCCAACATTCAGTTGGATACCGCTGACAAGTCCGGCAAGCAGGTGATGGTCCTGGAGAACGTGAGTTTCGCTCACCCTGGCGGCCCGTTCCTGATCAAGGACTTCTCCATGGTGCTGCAGCGAGGGGATCGCATTGGTCTGCTGGGTGCCAACGGTACCGGCAAGACCACTTTGCTCAAGCTGATGCTCGGCGGCCTGGTGCCGACCAATGGCAAGGTGGAGGAGGGCACGAAGATCGACGTGGCCTACTTCGACCAGTTGCGTCATCAGCTGGACCTGGAAAAGACCGTGATCGACAACGTCGCCGAAGGCCGCGATTTCATCGACATCGATGGCCAGAGCCGCCATGTGCTGAGCTACCTCGGCGATTTCCTGTTCAGCCCCCAGCGTGCCCGTACGCCGGTCAAGGCGTTGTCGGGTGGTGAGCGCGCCCGCCTGTTGCTGGCCAAGTTGTTCAGCAAGCCGGCGAACCTGCTGGTACTCGACGAGCCCACCAACGACCTGGACGTGGAAACCCTCGAATTGCTGGAAGAGGTGCTGCTGACCTTCAACGGCACCGTTCTGATGGTCAGTCACGACCGGGCGTTCCTCGACAACGTGGTCACCAGCACCCTGGTGTTCGAAGGCGAAGGCCTGGTTCGCGAATACGTCGGTGGCTATCAGGACTGGCTGCGCCAGGGCGGCTCGCCGCGTCTGCTGGGGGTCACCGAGAGCAAGTCCGGCAAGGCCGACCTGAACTCGGCCGTGGTCAAGGCCGAGCCCGCGCCGGTCGCCGCAGCAGCCCCGGCCCCTGCGAAGAAAAAGCTCAGCTACAAGCTGCAGCGCGAGCTGGAAGCGCTGCCGGGTGATATCGACGCCAAGGAAAAGCAGATCGCAGCGGTGGAAGCCGAAATGGCCGACGTCGGGTTCTACCAGCGGCCTGCCGCTGAAACAGCCAAGGTCATCGCGCAGTTGGAGCAGTTGCAAGCCGAGCTGGATGCACTGGTCGAGCGCTGGGCTGAACTGGACGCGTGATCGACTGTTGAAAAAAATCCCGGGGCTCAGCAATGAGCACCGGGATTTTTATATGGCCTGCAGTCCTCTGTGGGAGCGGGCTTGCTCGCGAAAGCGGTGTATCAGTCGAGTTCGATATTGACTGTCATGACGCTTTCGCGAGCAAGCCCGCTCCCACATGGAGTTACGAGCGCTTGACCAGATGCACCGCCAGTACATCGCAAGGCGCGCCATGCAGCACATCGTTGGCGGTCGAGCCCAGCAGCAGCGCCAGACCGTGGCGACCATGGCTGCCGACGACAATCAGGTCGCAACCCTGTTCCTTGGCCAGGTGATGGATCTCCTGGCGCGGCTGGCCGTAGGTCAGGTGGCTGAATTCCTTCTTCAGGGCCGGGTATTTCACGATCAGTCGGTCAAGGCGTTCCTTGGCCTGGTCGAATTGCTGCTGCTGCAACTGGGAAAGGTCCATCGGCACGTCGCCGCCGAAGGCCATGGCCATCGGTTCGACGATATGCACCAATGACAGCTGGGTGTCTCGGCCTTCGCAGAGGGCGAGGGCGCGCTTGACGACCGGATCGCATTCTTCAGTGAGGTCAACGGCGACCAGAACGTGGTTGTAGTACATGGAAGGCACTCCAGAGAATTGCGATACGGTAAGTATGGCTGGTTTCAAGCGCATTGACGCGATCTGGGTCAATGGGCTCATCAGAATCGGGGAGTACGAATATGACGGTCTGGATAGTGCTGTCAATCCTGTTGGTGGTGTTAAGTCCGCTGGCATGGTTGCGTCCGTCCCGTGTACAGAGCGGTCGCATGGCCCTGCGCATGGAAGCGCGACGCCTGGGCCTGGCCATGCAACTGGCGCCACAAGAGTGGCCGCACTGGCTCGACCAACAGCCGCCAAACCCCTGTGCCCAGTACTATCGGCCCCGGCGCGGCAGCCAGCCGGCCTGCTGGAGCTACTGGCAAACTGCGCCGGGCGTCTGGGTCAATCAGTGGCGGGAAGTCTGCCTGGATGAGTCCCTGCTCAATCATTTCGAAAAATTGCCGGCCAACGTCTACAAAGTTGAAGCCGACCGGCAAATGATCGCCTTGTATTGGGGCGAGAAAGGCGAGGTGAGTGTTTTACAGGAGATTTCCTCGGTGCTGAAGGCGCTGGCCTGACGCGCTTTAGGCGCTGTCGAGCACAGCGAGGCTGCGATCTTTCCAGGCTCTTGAGTGAAAGATCAAAAGATCGCAGCCTTCGGCAGCTTCTACATCGGGCATAAAAAAGCCCGACAGTCTCATCGGGCGGGTTGGCCAGGCAGGCCGGTAATCCATCTTGTGTCAGGGCGTGCGTTCGCAGCGCCCTTCATTTTGCAAAATTCAATCGCATTCCCGACAGCGTAGTCGGCTGGATCCGATCTGTCTGGAATTAGGGCGATTTTTCTAATGATTGATTCTATGAATGGCTACTCATGCGGCGCCGTGTTGCGGATCCGCAGGGTACGAAAATGACCGTAAAGTCGCGTTCACGCCTGTGTTTAGGGCGATTGACAATTGTCGGAAATTCCGTGAAGGTGACGTACCCAAATCAAACGGGCGTATGAATTGAGCGTTTGTATTTTCAGACGGCTCCTACAGACCCCGACTATCGCGTTGACGGGTGTGCCTGGCGGATTGGCGTAGCATCGACGGTAACGTCAGTGTCGAACCAGTGGGTCAGCGTCCAACGTGTACTGTTCAGCTTCCATATCGTGGAGATCAGTTGATGATTTACGAAGGTAAAGCCATCACGGTTAAGGCTCTTGAAAGTGGCATCGTCGAACTGAAATTCGACCTCAAGGGTGAGTCCGTCAACAAGTTCAACCGTCTAACCCTGAATGAATTGCGTCAGGCCGTAGACACTATCAAGGCAGATGCTTCGATCAAGGGTGTGATCGTCAGCAGCGGCAAGGACGTGTTCATCGTTGGTGCCGACATCACCGAATTCGTCGACAACTTCAAGCTGCCCGATGCCGAACTGATCGCTGGCAACCTCGAAGCCAACCGTATTTTCAGCGACTTCGAAGACCTCAACGTACCGACCGTTGCGGCCATCAACGGCATCGCCCTGGGTGGCGGCCTGGAAATGTGCCTGGCGGCGGATTACCGCGTCATGGCCACCACGGCCAAGATCGGCCTGCCGGAAGTTAAGCTGGGCATCTACCCGGGCTTTGGCGGCACCGTGCGCCTGCCGCGCCTGATCGGTACCGACAACGCTATCGAGTGGATTGCCGCCGGCAAGGAAAACCGTGCCGAAGACGCGCTGAAAGTCGGTGCCGTGGATGCCGTGGTCGAGCCTGGCAAGCTCCAGGAAGCGGCCCTTGAAACCATCAAGCGTGCCATCAGCGGCGAATTCGACTACAAGGCCAAGCGCCAGCCGAAGCTGGAAAAGCTCAAGCTCAACGCCATCGAACAAATGATGGCCTTCGAAACCGCCAAGGGTTTCGTGGCCGGTCAGGCAGGCCCGAACTACCCGGCGCCGGTCGAAGCGATCAAGACCATCCAGAAAGCCGCGAACTTCGGTCGCGACAAAGCCCTGGAAGTCGAGGCCGCCGGCTTCGTCAAGCTGGCCAAGACCTCGGCTGCACAAAGCCTGATCGGTCTGTTCCTCAACGACCAGGAACTGAAGAAAAAGGCCAAGGCCTACGACGAAATCGCCCGTGACGTGAAGCAGGCCGCGGTGCTCGGCGCCGGTATCATGGGGGGCGGTATCGCCTACCAGTCGGCGTCCAAAGGCACACCGATCCTGATGAAGGACATCAACGAACACGGGATCGAGCAGGGCCTGGCCGAAGCCGCAAAGCTGCTGGTCGGCCGCGTCGACAAAGGTCGCATGACCGCCGCGAAGATGGCCGAAGTGCTCAACGGCATTCGTCCGACCCTGTCGTATGGCGATTTCGGCCATGTCGACCTGGTAGTTGAAGCGGTTGTCGAGAACCCGAAGGTCAAGCAGGCGGTACTGGCTGAAGTCGAAGACAAAGTCAAAGAGGACACCATCCTCGCCTCGAACACCTCGACCATCTCCATTTCGCTGCTGGCCAAGGCCCTCAAGCGTCCGGAAAACTTCGTCGGCATGCACTTCTTCAACCCGGTGCACATGATGCCGCTGGTGGAAGTGATCCGTGGCGAGAAGTCCAGCGAGCTGGCCGTAGCCACCACCGTGGCCTACGCCAAGAAAATGGGCAAGAACCCGATCGTCGTCAACGACTGCCCGGGCTTTTTGGTCAACCGCGTGCTGTTTCCGTACTTCGGCGGTTTCGCCAAGCTGGTCAGCGCCGGTGTGGACTTCGTGCGCATCGACAAGATCATGGAAAAATTCGGCTGGCCGATGGGCCCGGCGTACCTGATGGATGTGGTCGGCATCGACACCGGCCACCACGGTCGCGACGTCATGGCTGAAGGCTTCCCAGACCGCATGAAGGACGACCGTCGTTCGGCCGTCGACGTACTCTACGAAGCCAAGCGCCTGGGCCAGAAGAACGGCAAGGGCTTCTACGCCTACGAGACCGATAAGCGCGGCAAACAGAAGAAAGTCGCCGACTCGTCGGTGCTGGAAGTGCTCAAGCCGATCGTCTACGAGCAGCGCGAAGTCACCGACGAGGACATCATCAACTGGATGATGATCCCGCTGTGCCTCGAAACCGTGCGCTGCCTGGAAGACGGCATTGTCGAAACCGCCGCTGAAGCCGACATGGGTCTGGTCTACGGTATCGGTTTCCCTCCATTCCGTGGCGGTGCGCTGCGTTACATCGATTCGATCGGTGTGGCCGAGTTCGTTGCCCTGGCTGACCAGTACGCTGATCTGGGCGCGCTGTACCACCCGACCGCGAAGCTGCGTGAGATGGCCAAGAACGGCCAGCGTTTCTTCGGTTAAGCGCCCAACGACTAGAGCGAGAGAACATTTATGAGCTTGAATCCTAGAGACGTCGTGATTGTCGACTTCGGTCGTACGCCGATGGGCCGCTCCAAGGGCGGCATGCACCGCAACACCCGCGCCGAAGACATGTCGGCGCACCTGATCAGCAAGCTGCTGGAGCGCAACGTCAAGGTCGACCCCAACGAAGTCGAAGACGTGATCTGGGGCTGTGTGAACCAGACCCTGGAGCAGGGCTGGAACATCGCCCGCATGGCCTCGCTGATGACCCAGATTCCTCACACCGCGGCGGGCCAGACCGTCAGCCGCCTGTGCGGTTCGTCCATGAGCGCGCTGCACACCGCCGCCCAGGCGATCATGACCGGCAACGGCGATGTGTTCGTCGTCGGTGGTGTCGAGCACATGGGCCACGTGAGCATGATGCACGGCGTCGATCCGAACCCGCACATGTCGCTGTACGCGGCAAAAGCCTCGGGCATGATGGGCCTGACCGCGGAAATGCTGGGCAAAATGCACGGCATCACCCGCGAACAGCAGGACGCCTTCGGCGTGCGCTCCCACCAGCTCGCCCACAAGGCGACCGTGGAAGGCAAGTTCAAGGATGAGATCATCCCGATGCAGGGCTACGACGAGAACGGTTTCCTGAAGCTGTTCGACTACGACGAAACCATTCGTCCGGAAACCACCCTGGAAAGCTTGGCGGCCCTCAAGCCGGCCTTCAATCCGAAGGGTGGCACCGTGACAGCGGGTACTTCGTCGCAAATCACCGACGGTGCCTCGTGCATGATCGTGATGTCGGCCCAGCGTGCCCAGGACCTGGGTATCCAGCCGATGGCGGTGATTCGTTCGATGGCTGTGGCGGGTGTGGACCCGGCGATCATGGGCTATGGTCCAGTACCGGCCACGCAGAAAGCCTTGAAGCGCGCAGGCCTGGGTATTGCCGATATCGACTTCTTCGAGCTCAACGAAGCTTTCGCCGCACAGGCCCTGCCCGTGCTGAAAGATTTGAAAGTGCTCGACAAGATGAACGAGAAGGTTAACCTGCACGGCGGCGCGATCGCCCTGGGTCACCCGTTCGGTTGCTCCGGTGCGCGTATCTCCGGCACGTTGCTCAACGTCATGAAGCAGAATGGCGGCACCTTCGGTGTGTCCACCATGTGCATTGGCCTCGGCCAGGGCATCGCCACTGTCTTCGAACGCGTCTAAGCGTTGCGTCGATGGAAGCCGGGGCCAAGTGCCCCGGTTTTTGTTTTTTCCGGGTTTATTAGAAAAATTTTGTTTTTATTTTGAAAAGATTTGAGTGAGGGCCAAGACATGCCGATACAACCTGGGCTCTACCAGCATTACAAAGGTCCGCAGTACCGCGTATTCAGCATCGCGCGGCATTCCGAGACCGAAGAAGAAGTGGTGTTCTATCAAGCCCTGTATGGCGATTACGGCTTTTGGGTGCGTCCCTTGAGCATGTTCCAGGAGTCCGTCGAGGTTGACGGCGAACAGGTGCCACGCTTTGCTTTGGTGCAGGCCGAGGAGAGCATTTTTTCCAAGCCTTGAGGCCGATATGTGGGCAACCCTGCGCTTGACCTCACCTTTCAGCCACTATATATAGCGGTGCCGCGTCAGGCGCCAACCGCCTTTCACTTTTTAGAATTCAGGAATTTTCTGATCCATGGGCAAATCGCTGGTCATTGTGGAATCCCCGGCTAAGGCCAAGACCATCAACAAGTATCTGGGCAACCAATACGTGGTGAAGTCGAGTATCGGCCATATCCGAGACCTGCCCACCAGCGGTTCGGCTAGCGCCAGTAAGGAGCCTGCCGCCAAGCGCGGTAAGGCTGCGGCTGGTGAAGCGCCGGCGCTGTCGCCGAAAGAAAAGGCGCGCAAGCAACTGGTCTCACGCATGGGGGTCGATCCGGAACACGGCTGGAAAGCCAAGTACGAAATCCTCCCGGGCAAGGAAAAGGTCATCGAAGAGCTGCGCCGGCTCGCCAAGGATGCCGACACCATCTATCTCGCGACGGACTTGGACCGCGAAGGGGAAGCCATTGCCTGGCACCTGCGCGAAGCCATCGGTGGGGATGACAGCCGCTACAAGCGTGTGGTGTTCAACGAAATCACCAAGAAGGCCATTCAGGAAGCCTTCTCCCAACCGGGCGAGCTGGATATCGATCGGGTCAACGCCCAGCAGGCGCGTCGCTTCCTCGACCGCGTGGTGGGCTACATGGTCTCGCCGCTGCTGTGGGCCAAGATCGCCCGTGGCCTGTCGGCCGGGCGAGTGCAGTCGGTCGCCGTGAAGCTGGTGGTGGAGCGCGAGCGCGAGATCCGGGCGTTCATCCCTGAAGAGTACTGGGAGGTCCACGCCGACCTCGGCACCGCCAAGGGCGCGACCGTGCGCTTCGACGTGGCCCGCGAGAAGGGCGAGGCCTTCAAGCCGCTCAACGAGGCCCAGGCCATGGCTGCGCTGGAGAAGCTCAAGGCTTCCAGCTACAGCATTGTCAAGCGCGAAGACAAGCCGACCAGCAGCAAGCCATCGGCGCCGTTCATCACCTCCACGCTGCAACAGGCCGCGAGCAACCGCCTGGGCTTTGGTGTGAAGAAAACCATGATGATGGCCCAACGTCTGTACGAAGCCGGCTACATCACCTATATGCGTACCGACTCGACCAACCTTTCGGTCGATGCCGTGGCGATGGCGCGCACTTATATAGAAAGCGAGTTCGGCAAGAAATACCTGCCGGAAACGCCGAACGTCTACAGTAGCAAGGAAGGCGCGCAAGAGGCGCACGAAGCGATTCGTCCGTCTGACGCCAACACCGAGCCAAGCAAGCTGTCGGGCATGGAACGCGATGCCGAGCGTCTATATGAGCTGATCTGGCGCCAGTTCCTGGCTTGCCAGATGCTGCCGGCGCAATACCTGTCGACCACGGTCAGCGTCGGTGCCGGTGACTTCGAGTTGCGTGCCAAGGGGCGCATCCTGAAGTTCGACGGCTACACCCGCGTCATGCCGCAAATCACCAAGCCTGGGGATGACGACGTCCTGCCGGATATGGCCCAGGGCGACGTGATGAAGCTGATCAAGCTCGATCCGACCCAGCATTTCACCAAGCCGCCGGCCCGTTACTCCGAAGCCAGCCTGGTCAAGGAAATGGAAAAGCGCGGCATCGGTCGTCCTTCGACCTACGCCGCCATCATTTCCACCATCCAGGACCGCGGTTATGTGGCGCTGCACAACCGTCGTTTCTATTCGGAAAAGATGGGTGACATCGTCACCGAGCGTTTGTCCGAGAGCTTCTCGAACCTGATGGACTACGGCTTCACCGCCGGCATGGAAGAGAACCTCGACGATGTGGCCCAGGGCGAGCGGGACTGGAAAAACGTTCTCGACGAGTTCTACGGCGACTTCAAGAAAAAACTTGAAGTGGCGGAGAGCCCGGACAACGGCATGCGGGCCAACCAGCCGGTCATGACCGACATCCCGTGCCTGACCTGCGGCCGTCCGATGCAAATCCGGACCGCCTCGACCGGTGTCTTCCTCGGTTGCTCGGGCTACAGCCTGCCACCCAAGGAGCGTTGCAAGGCGACGGTCAACCTGGTCCCGGGCGATGAAATCGCAGCCGACGACGAGGGCGAGTCGGAATCCCTGGTGCTGCGTGGCAAGCATCGCTGCCCGATCTGCAGCACGGCGATGGACGCCTACCTGCTGGATGAGAAACGCAAGCTGCACATCTGCGGTAACAATCCGGACTGTGCCGGCTACGAGATCGAAGAGGGCACTTATCGCATCAAGGGCTATGAAGGCCCGAGCCTGGAATGCGACAAGTGTGGCAGCGAGATGCAACTCAAGACCGGCCGTTTCGGCAAGTTCTTCGGCTGCACCAACCCGACCTGCAAGAACACCCGCAAACTGCTCAAGAGCGGTGACGCGGCGCCGCCGAAGATGGATCCGGTGAAAATGCCGGAGCTCAAGTGCGAGAAAGTCAACGACACCTATATCTTGCGTGACGGCGCTTCCGGCCTGTTCCTGGCAGCCAGCCAGTTTCCGAAAAACCGTGAGACCCGTGCGCCATTGGTGATGGAGATCGTGCCGCACAAGGACGAAATCGATCCGAAGTACCATTTCCTCTGCGAGGCACCGCAGAAGGATCCGGACGGGCGTCCTGCGGTCATTCGCTACAGCCGCAAGACCAAGGAGCAGTACGTGCAGACCGAAGTCGATGGCAAGCCGACCGGCTGGAAGGCCTATTACGACGGCGGTAAGTGGACGGTCGAAGACAAGCGCTGATGGTGGCGCCTGCTTGAAGATGCGGGGCTAAGCGAGGGTCCCTGTGGCAAGGGAGCTTGCTCGCGCTGGATGGCGCAGCCGTCCCAGGCAGGACCCGACTGAGCAAAAGGCCGCATGACAACCCATGGGTTTTCATGCGGCCTTTTTGTTTTTGGCTTGCAGTGGCCGCGGTTGATCCACGACACTGTCGCACTTGCGTGAAGCTTTCATTCGTTGGGGAGATGCCGCCATGGCCCACGAACTCTATACCCGCACCAATCAGAAAATCTATTTCGCCGGCCTGTCGCTCGAAGCACTCACCAGGGCCGAGGATGGGCGTGCGATGAACTCCCCGGCGCTGCTCCAGGCAGGACGTGAGTCCGCGCTGTTTCACCTGTACGGTGCGTTGTTGGGGTTGTGCCATGAAATCGCCGGTTTCTATCGCCTGCCACAAGCGAATGCCCCTCGGGCCGAGCTGCTGTTGACCCGCGAAGTGCTGGAAACCATCGCGATTCCGGAGCTGGCCGAAATGGTCGAGCTGGCGCATAACCCGGAAACCTGGCTTGCGAAGTTATTGGCGGCCCATGCGGCGCTGTTCGAGCCGCCCCGGGCCCCGCGCAAGCCCAAGGGGGACGTAACCCAACCGTTGATCGTGGCGGTCAATCTGGATGAGCAAGACCCAGAGCAGGAGTTGAGCCGGGAGGAGTTGGAGAGCTGGCGCCAGAACCTCAAGAGCCTGGCGATACGTTTTCGTGACGGGTTGAACGAGTGCTGATTTTCCCCTCGGCCCGTTACGTTCGTTGATAACGCTTGGTCAAGATCCCGAGCGGAGCCTGGCCGATGACTATATAATCCTCGCCTTTCGTGGAGAACAGACTTTTATGCCTACGTCCTTTCTAGAAATTGTCGAACTTCCTGATGGCCGCATCGAGCTGCGCAGGGCCGAGGACGAGGGTTCTCTGGTTACCTTGAACTTCTCCGAAGATGCCAAGGTATTCCTTCAAGGCCAACACGTCGAAGTCGCCAAGGCGATGCTGAGCGTGGGCGTCCAGATGGCAGGTCGCCTGGTTGAAGGCGAATTCAACAAGGAAGAGGGGCCGCGGGTTCTTCACTGATCCCGTCTGTCGGCTTTTTTGAATCGTGTGGCTGGTCGGCTTCTCTACTTTGGAGAAGCCCCGCGTTTGTCTTAGCCCAATCGAATATTCAGGCTTTGTGCGTCCCCGGTGCGGGCGGCGCTGATCAACTGTTGCCGTGCGGCCGTGGTCAATGGGTTGAGCCAGCTGACCACGGTGTGGCTACGGCCCAGGCGCAAGGCCTCGCAAGTCAACTGTTGGGCGCTTTGGGTGCCACGCGGCTGCAGCAACAGGATGCGCTCACGGTTCAGGCCGGCGTCCCGCAGCCAGGCCTGGGTAACGCTGGCCGGTGGGGCGATCAGCGTCAACCAGCGAGCATCCTGGTCCTGGCTGAGTTCTCGCAGAATCGGCGCCAGCAGGTTCAGGCAGTTTCCGGCCGCACCACGTAACGACAGTTCGCTGAAGGCCTCGGGTTCGACGCCCCAAGGCGACTCGATGACCTCTTTCAGGACTGGAACCAGCGGTTGGGCCATGAATGCCTCGAACAGCGGAAGTTGTGTGTGTTGTGGTGTGTGAGGGAACTGCATAAAGCCTCCTTTAGCGGCGAATGACGCCGACGCTCAAGCCTTCGATGACCAGGTCCTGATCTTTCAGGTTCACTTCGATGGGGGCGAACTCCGGGTTCTCGGCAATGAGCCAGACCTTGCTGCCGTCGCGCTTGAAGCGCTTGACGGTTACCTCGTCGCCGATTCGCGCCACCACGATCTGGCCATTGCGGGCTTCGCGGGTGGTGTGGACGGCCAGGAGGTCACCGTCGAAGATGCCGATGTCCTTCATGCTCATGCCGTGTACACGAAGCAGGTAATCGGCCCGGGGATGAAAGAACGAAGGGTTGATGTTGCAGGACTCCTCGACGTGCTGCTGGGCAAGGATCGGTGCGCCCGCCGCGACCCGGCCGATGATTGGCAGGGTGGTTTCGTCGGCCTTGGCTTCGAAGCCGGGGATACGAATGCCACGGGATGCGCCCGGGGTCATTTCGATAGCGCCCTTGCGCGCCAGCGCCTTGAGGTGTTCTTCAGCCGCGTTGGGCGACTTGAAACCCAGTTCCTGGGCGATTTCCGCACGGGTCGGTGGGTAGCCGTTGTCTTCGAGGCAGCGTTTGATGAAGGCCAGAATCTCTGCTTGGCGTGGCGTCAGCTTTAGCATATTGATCGCTCTGTCTTTTTATACAGTGACTGGGATTATATACAGTGGACGCCACTTGGCAATCCTCCTTTTTCCACTGGCCGCTGGACGGTCGGTCAGGTTGTTGGATGGGGCAGGGCTACCCCCTGTGAAAAGGTGTGGTTAAATACGTGACCGGGCGTTCGCAAAACGCCCCGGCAGGCTTGACAACCCTTAGGCTGAAACGTATGTTTCAAACAAGTGTTTGTCAGGCGGAGTAACCATGGCCCAGTCGGAAACCGTTGAACGCATTCTCGATGCTGCCGAGCAGTTGTTCGCGGAAAAAGGTTTCGCCGAAACCTCATTGCGTCTGATCACCAGCAAGGCCGGAGTCAACCTGGCGGCGGTGAACTATCACTTCGGCTCGAAAAAGGCCTTGATCCAAGCGGTCTTCTCGCGCTTCCTCGGGCCTTTCTGCCTCAGCCTCGATCGTGAACTGGAGCGGCGCCAGGCCAAGCCTGACGTCAAGCCTACCCTGGAAGAGCTGCTGGAAATCCTGGTCGAGCAAGCCCTTGTCGTGCAGCCGCGCAGCGGTAACGACCTGTCCATTTTCATGCGCCTGCTGGGCCTGGCCTTCAGCCAGAGCCAGGGCCACCTGCGGCGTTACCTGGAAGACATGTACGGCAAGGTGTTCCGTCGCTACATGCTGTTGGTCAACGAAGCCGCACCGCGCATCCCGCCCATCGAGTTGTTCTGGCGAGTGCACTTCATGCTCGGTGCCGCCGCGTTCAGTATGTCCGGGATCAAGGCGCTGCGGGCCATCGCTGAAACCGATTTTGGCGTGAACACCTCGATCGAGCAGGTGATGCGCCTGATGGTGCCGTTCCTGGCGGCCGGCATGCGTGCCGAAAGCGGGGTCACCGATGAGGCCATGGCGGCCGCGCAACTGCGTCCACGCAGCAAGTCGACGCCGACGCTGGCCAAGGCTTGAGTGCATGGGTGGGCGCGGCTGCCCACATCCGCTAAGCTAGCCGCCCATGCCGACACTCGTTTCGAACCCGTTCCATTCTTTAGTGCATGACCGCGACCTGCCGGGCTTTGGGCCTGGCAGTTTGCTCATGCCTGTCATCGCGCGGGTTCATCGTTATTAAGGAAATGCTATGACTGCTGGCCTGCAAGGCTCGTTGATGGTGGACGTCGCCGGTACCTGGCTGACGGCCGAAGATCGCCACCTGTTGCGCCAGCCAGAAGTGGGCGGCCTGATCATTTTTGCCCGCAATATCGAGCATCCGCGGCAAGTGCGCGAGCTGAGCGCGTCGATCCGCGCCATCCGTCCCGACCTTTTACTGGCGGTGGACCAGGAAGGTGGTCGCGTTCAGCGGCTGCGCCAGGGCTTTGTGCGGTTGCCGGCGATGCGTGCGATAGCCGACAACCCGAACGCCGAATACCTGGCCGAGCAGTGCGGCTGGATCATGGCCACCGAAGTGCTGGCGGTCGGTCTCGACTTGAGTTTTGCCCCGGTGCTGGATCTCGACTATCAGCGCAGCGCTGTCGTCGGCAGTCGTTCCTTTGAAGGCGACCCCGCGCGCGCGGCGTTACTCGCCGGTGCCTTCATCCGTGGTATGAGCGCCGCCGGCATGGCAGCCACCGGCAAGCACTTCCCGGGGCATGGCTGGGCCGAGGCCGATTCCCATGTGGCGATTCCGACCGATGAACGCAGCCTCGAACAGATTCGGGCCAACGACCTGGTACCGTTTGCCAGGCTGAGCAAGCAACTGGCCGCCGTGATGCCGGCCCATGTCATCTATCCGCAGGTTGACGCCAATCCAGCCGGGTTTTCCCGCCGCTGGTTGCAGGACATCCTGCGCGGTGAGTTGCAATTCGAGGGCGTGATCTTCAGTGATGACCTGTCGATGGCCGGGGCGCATGTGGTCGGTGATGCCGCCAGTCGTATCGAGGCGGCGTTGACGGCGGGCTGTGATATGGGGCTGGTATGCAATGACCGCGCTGCTGCGGAGCTGGCCTTGAGCGCTGCCCAGCGCCTGAAGGTCAAGCCTTCGGCGCGGATCGCCCGTATGCGCGGCCAGGCCTATGCTTCCACGGAATACCGCCAGAACCCTCGCTGGTTGGCGGCGCTCGGCGCGCTGAGGGCTGCCCAGCTGATTGATTAGCGCTGAGCAATGTGATGGGCCCAGGTTATGTGAACACTGCAGCTCCCCTGTGGGAGCGAGCTTGCTCGCGATGACGGCAGTCCGATCAACATCTGCGCCAGCTGAACCACCGCCATCGCGAGCAAACGCGACTCCCACAGGAACTGAGGGGGTCAGCGCTTTTCCAGTTTGTCCGGCAATGGCGCGAACAACGCTTCGATATCGTCGCTCTGCAATTTCCAATCTCCGGCCACGCGTCCGTCCAGCACGCCGGCCGCGAGGTCGGACTTTTCCTTTTGCAGTAGCTGGATCTTCTCTTCCACCGTGCCTCGGGCAATCAGTTTGTAGACGAACACCGGCTTCTCCTGGCCGATGCGATAGGCACGGTCGGTAGCCTGGTTTTCGGTGGCCGGGTTCCACCATGGGTCGTAGTGAATCACCGTGTCGGCCTCGGTCAGGTTCAGGCCTACACCACCGGCCTTCAGGCTGATAAGAAAGATCTGACGCTTGCCACTCTGGAATTCCTTGACGGGCGTGCGACGGTCCCGGGTCTGGCCGGTCAGGATGGCGTAATCGACGCCGCGTTTCTTCAGCTCATCTTCAATCAGCGCCAACATGGACGTGAACTGGGAAAACAGCAGCACCCGACGGCCTTCTTCAAACAGCTCGTCGAGCATTTCCATCAGGCTGTCGAGCTTGCCCGAGGTGCTGCCTCGGGCGGGCAGGGTGGCGTCGTTGATCAGGCGCAGGTCGCAGCACACTTGGCGCAGCTTGAGCAGCGCCTCAAGGATGATGATCTGGCTGCGGGCCACGCCTTTGCGAGTGATCTCGTCGCGGACCTTCTTGTCCATCGCCAGGCGCATGGTTTCGTAGACGTCCCGCTGGGCATCGCTGAGTTCGACCCAATGGATGATCTCGGTCTTGGGCGGCAGCTCTGTCGCCACTTGTTCCTTGGTCCGGCGCAGCAGGAAGGGTTTTATCCGACCGTTGAGGTGCTGCAGTCGTACATCGCTGCCGCGCTTTTCGATCGGTACGCGGTAATCGCGGTTGAAACTCTTGACGTCCCCGAGCCAGCCCGGCAGCAGGAAGTGAAACAACGACCACAGTTCGCCCAGGTGGTTTTCCAGGGGCGTACCGGACAGGCACAGCCGCTGGCGGGCGTTCAGCTCGCGGGCGGCCTGGGCGGCTTTGCTGGTGGGGTTCTTGATGTACTGGGCTTCATCGAGAATCAGCACGTGCAATGGCTGCGCAGCCAGGCGCTCGACATCCTTGGGTAGCAGGGCATAGGTGGTGAGGACCAGGTCGTAATCGGCCAGTCGTTCGAAATGCTTTTTGCGCCCGGCGCCATACAGGGCCAGTACCTTGAGTTGCGGCGTGAAGTGAGCGGCCTCGTCGAGCCAGTTGGGAATCAGGCTGGTGGGCATCACCACCATGCACGGGCGATCGAGGCGCCCGGCATTTTTTTCGCTGAGAATGTGCGCCAGGGTCTGTAGGGTTTTACCCAGGCCCATGTCGTCCGCGAGGATGCCGCCGACTTCCAGCTGTCGCAGTGATTGCATCCAGCTCAAGCCTTCGAGTTGATAAGGCCGTAGCGTCGCGTTCAGCCCTTCCGGCGCGGTGGTGGTGTAATCCTTGATGTCCCGCAGGCGCTGGGCCAGGCCGCGAATATGTTCGCCACCTTCCCAGGTCAGTGGCATGTCCTGCAGCGGGTTCAGGCGCAAGGCGTCCGCGCTGTTGAGGCGCAGTTTGGTGGTGCCGGGTTCTTGCAGGTAGAACTCGCCCAGGGTCGCCAGCACCGGTTTCAGCCGGCCATAGGGCAGGGCCACTTGCTGCGGGCCGAATTCGGAGTTCGGACGGTTGGGCAGATTGACCAGAATCAGTTCATCGTCCCGGCGCCTGGCCAGGCGTTCCGGGTTGAACAACTCGATGTGCGAGCGCATCAGGTTCAACAGGATCGGCAGCAGGCTCAGGCGCTCGCCGTTGACGATGATCCCCAGTTCCAGGTCGAACCAATCCCGTTCCGGTGTTTCCTCGACCGTGGCGTACCACTCGTCCACGGCCGTCAGGTCGAAGCCGAAGTCCTCGTCGATCTGCAATTCCCAGCCCTGGGTGCGCAGTTTCGGCAGGTCGTTGAGGGTGAACGTCAGCCAGGCACTGTCGTTGACCATTTCATACAGTTCGCCAGCGCTTTCCGGCAGGGCCTTGCTTTGTCGGGTCGCGACCTTGAAGCCGAGGATTCGCAGCTGTTCGCGGTAGGATTGTTCCACATCGGTGTGGCGTTTTATCCGCAACGTCTGGGTTTCCTGGCGAATCAGCACGTCGGTGTTGCGCTGGCCGCTGACGTACTCGTCCAGATAGCTGAAGGATAAGGCGGCGCGGTGCTGGATGTAGCGTTGCATCTTGCCGTTGCGTGGCTCGAAGGCGCTGAACTCGATACTGGCCAGCCACAGGCGTGGCACCGGTTGTACGTTGTCCACCAGCACTTGCGGTGGGGCCTTGGGGCTGCGGTTGTCCAGCACGGCTTGGAGTTTTTCCAGCAATTGCGCGTCTTTTTCGGCGGCCGGGTAGGCCAGGGTTTCCTGGACTTGCAACAACACCGCCGCGCAGTGCTTGCAGTTGATGCGCACCGGGCAGGAGCACGCGGCTTCGAGCAGAATCAACGCGCCCTTGGCAGACTCTTTAAGGCGAATGGTCTGACGGTAGACGTTGCCGCCAGAGCCTTCGCAACTGGCGGTGATGGTGCTGTCGCCGGCCTCGACGATCCTGACGCGGTTTTCCAGCGCATAACGGCGCCCGCGCTCCAGGCTTTGTTCCTTGAATCGATTGACCCAGGAAGGTGCCAGGGGTTTGCTCAGGGGCGAGGGCATAGGCGCGCCAATCAGTCCGGAATGACTTCAGGTGCCTGCCGTGGCGCGGGCGCGGTCAGCGAGGTGATCTTGATCAGCAGGCCGAGGTGACCGTTATCGAGGAAATTCAGTTGGCCATTCTTGGTATGGCTCTGCTGTTTGAGGCGCTCGCTGGCGGTGACCAGGCCATTGGCGTCGATCTGGTTGATCCAGAAATCGGCATCCACGTCGGTGAAGCGGCCCAGTTTCAGTTCCAGGGTGCCCTCGATGGGGAATTGTCCGAACTGTTCGGCACCGTCGCTGATGGCGACTTTACGGCCCTGTTCACCGAGCGTCTGCTGCCAGGCCTTGTGCATCAATACCGTGTACTGGCCACTGGCGGTGAGTTTTTCGACGATGTTGCCCAGGGCTGGCGTGCGCTGGCTGTCCGCGCCCAGGCGTTGCGCGCCGGCGTCCCAGTCTTCCGGTGCGGCGCGGCTGACAATCGCCGGCTCGGCGTTCTGGCGGACCAGAATCATTTCAACCTGATACAGGTCGTCGGCAAACGCCAGGGGAGCGACCAGGGTCAACAACAAGGTCAGTGAGCGAAACAGGCGCATGGGGCGTCCTTCAAGCAGTGGTCGGAGTGAGGCGCTCGAACAGCGCCTCTACGGTATTGAAACGCTCTTCCGCGCGTTCCATGGGCACCATGAATTTGAACATCGTGGCCCCTTCGAATTTGTAGCGTTTGGGCTGGCCTTGGATCAACTTGATCAGCACCAGCGGGTCGACCGGCGTCTGGGCTTCGAACTCGATCCGGCCGCCGTTGGGGCCGCCATCGACTTTCTTGATGCCCAGTTGCTCGGCCTTGAGCTTGAGCAGCGTGGTGCGCACCAGGTTCTTGGTCGGTTCCGGCAGCAGGCCGAAGCGGTCGATCATCTCCACCTGCAGGTCCTTGAGGCCTTCTTCGTCGCTGGCCGAGGCGATGCGTTTGTAGAGGATCAGCCGTGCGTGGACGTCCGGCAGGTAGTCTTCCGGGATCAATGCCGGCACGCGCAGATTGATTTCCGGCCCGCCGCCCAGGGGTTGATCGAGGTTCGGCTGCTCGCCCTTGCGGATCGACTTGACCGCCCGTTCGAGCATTTCCATGTACAGGGTGAAGCCGACGGCCTGGATCTGGCCACTCTGGCCGTCGCCGAGCAATTCGCCGGCGCCACGGATTTCCAGGTCGTTGGTGGCCAGCACGAAGCCGGCGCCGAGGTCCTGGGTGTTAGCGATGGCTTCCAGGCGCTTTTCCGCATCCGGGGTAATCTGCTGGCGCGGTGGCGTCAGCAGGTAGGCATAGGCTTGGTGGTGGCTACGACCGACCCGGCCGCGCAACTGGTGCAACTGGGCCAGGCCGAATTTGTCGGCGCGCTCGATGATGATGGTGTTGGCGCTCGGCACGTCGATGCCGGTCTCGATGATGGTCGAGGCGATCAGCACGTTGAAGCGCTTGTGGTAGAAGTCGCTCATCACCTGTTCGAGTTCACGTTCGCGCATTTGCCCGTGGCCGATGCCGATGCGTGCTTCCGGCACCAGTTCGGCCAGGTCGGCGGCGCATTTCTCGATGGTCTTCACGTCGTTGTGCAGGTAATAGACCTGGCCACCCCGCAGCAGCTCACGCAGCAGGGCTTCCTTGACCGTGCTTTTGTTCTGCTCCATGACAAAGGTGCGCACCGACAGGCGCCGGGCCGGTGGCGTGGCGATGATCGACAGGTCGCGCATGCCCGACACCGCCATGTTCAGCGTGCGGGGGATCGGCGTGGCGGTCAGGGTCAGGATGTCGACTTCGCTGCGCAGGGCCTTGAGCTGTTCTTTCTGGCGTACGCCAAAACGGTGTTCTTCGTCGATGATCACCAGCCCCAGGTTCTTGATCTTCACGTCGTCCTGCAGCAGCTTGTGCGTGCCGATGACGATGTCGATCTTGCCCTCGGCCAGGTCGGCCACGGCGGCGTTCACTTCCTTGGTGGATTTGAAACGGCTCATCACTTCCACGGTCACCGGCCAGTCGGCGAAGCGGTCGCGGAAACTGTTGTAGTGCTGCTGGGCGAGCAAGGTGGTGGGGACCAGGATCGCCACCTGCTTGCCGCCGTGCACGGCAATGAATGCGGCGCGCATCGCCACTTCGGTCTTGCCGAAGCCCACGTCGCCGCACACCAGTCGGTCCATGGGCTTGGGCGCGAGCATGTCGGCGCGCACGGCTTCGATGGTGGTCTGCTGGTCGACGGTTTCTTCGAAGGGGAAACCGGCGCTGAAGGTTTCGTAGTCGGCTTTCGGATCGGCGAAGGCGTAGCCCTCGCGGGCGGCGCGACGGGCATAAATGTCCAGCAGTTCGGCGGCCACGTCGCGCACCTGTTCGGCCGCCTTGCGCTTGGCTTTCTGCCAGGTTTCCGAGCCCAGGCGGTGCAGCGGGGCGAGAGCGTCGTCGCTGCCGGTGTAGCGGGCGATCAGGTGCAGGTTCGCCACTGGCACGTAGAGCTTGGCGCCCTCGGCGTATTCCAGGGTCAGGAACTCGGCGGCCTGGTTGTCGATTTCCAGGGTCGCCAGGCCCAGATAGCGGCCAACGCCGTGGTCGATGTGCACCACCGGCGCGCCTTCGCGCAGCTCGGTGAGGTTCTTGATGACGGCGTCGTTGGCGGCGTCGGCGCGTTTCTCGCGACGGCGGCGCTGCATGACGCGCTGGCCGAACAAAGGACTTTCCGCCACCAGCGCCAGGGCCGGGTCATCCAGGACCAGGCCGTCGTTCAACGGCGCGATGGTGATCGCCAGGCGATCCTTGCCGGCGACGAAGTCCGGCCAGCTGTCCACCGTCTTCGGCCGCAGCTTCAGGCGTTCGAGCAGTTCCAGCAGCACTTCGCGACGCCCCGCGGATTCAGCGGTGAACAGGACGCGACCGGGGAATGCGTCGAGAAAGCCCGCCAGTGCCGCCAATGGCTGCGTGGCCTTGGCTTCGATGGCCAGGTCCGGCAACGCCTTGGCCGGGAAGCGTTCACGGCCGACGCCGGTTTCCACGTCCTGCTGGCTTGCCACCACCCGCGGCCAGCTCTTGAGGCGGGCAAAGCAGTCTTCCACCGGCAGGAACAGTTCGGCTGGCGGTAATAAAGGCCGGGAAGGGTCGACGCGACGCTCTTCGTAGCGGTTGCGCACGTCGTTCCAGAAGTTTTCCGCCGCTTGCTCGATGCCTGGCAGGGAAAACACCTGGGTGTCCTGGGGCAGGTAATCGAACAGGGTGGAGGTTTCTTCGAAAAACAGCGGCAGGTAATACTCGATACCGGCGGGTGTGATCCCGCTGCTCAGGTCCTGGAAGATCGGGCAGCGGCGGAAATCCACATCGAAGCGCTCGCGAAAGCGTGCCTTGAAACGGGTCACGGCGTCTTTCTGCAGCGGGAATTCCTTGGCCGGCAACAGGCGGATCGACTGCACTTTGTCGATGGAGCGCTGGTTTTCCGGGTCGAAGGTACGCAGGGTCTCGATTTCGTCATCGAACAGGTCGATGCGATACGGCAGTTTGCTGCCCATCGGGAACAGGTCGATCAAGGCACCACGCACCGCGAACTCGCCGTGCTCGTACACCGTGTCGACACAACGATAGCCACTGGCCTCGAGGCGGGTGCGCATTTGTTCGACGTCGAGCTTCTGGCCGATGTCCAGCACCAGGCTGCTGCCGAGCAGGAATTGGGTCGGAGCCAGGCGATGTAGGGCCGTGGTGATCGGCACTACCAAAACGCCATGACTGAGCTCCGGCAGCCGATAAAGGCTGGCGATTCGCTGGGAAATGATGTCCTGGTGCGGTGAGAACAGATCGTAGGGCAGGGTTTCCCAGTCCGGGAAATGCAAGACCGGCAAATCCGGAGCGAAAAAACTCAGCTCCTGTTCCAACCGTTCGGCGCTTTGGCTGTCGGCGGTCAGCAGCAGAGTGAAACGCTTTGCAGCGCTGGCAGCCTCGGCGATGGCCAGGCTCAGGGCGGCACCGGGCAGGTTGCCCCAGTGCTGTTTACCTGCCGCGGCAGGGAGAAGCGGAAGACGCAGAACGGGCACGGAAGATTGAGCTCCAGCATTGCGACAAAGTCGACAATTGTAGCGGGGGAAGGGGGCTGCTGTCAGTCGCAGACTACCCAGGCCGGCAGGAAAACCACGGCGCGACGGGCGCGCATTGCTCCGCCGAGGACTCGGCGGCATAATGTAGCCCCTTTTTTCAGCCCCTACATGTGGAAGGTTACCGTGACTCAGAAGCCCGACCAGTGTCTTGGTGAATGGATTGATCGTGAAGCGCTCGCCGAAGCGATGATCCCTCTCATCGGTCAGCTCTACCGCAATAACAACGTGGTGAGCTCGATCTATGGCCGCAGCCTGATCAACCAGTCTGTCATCGCGATCCTCAAAGCCCACCGCTTTGCTCGCCACCGTTCTTCCGACGACAGCGAACTCTCCGTCCACGAAACATTCCCCCTGCTCAAGGCCATGAGCGAGCTCAAGCTCGGCGCGGCGTCGGTGGACCTGGGCAAGCTGGCGTTCAAGTTCCGCAACGAAGGCAATGGCCGTAGCGCCGAGCAGTTCGTGCGTGAAGAGATGGCTGATGTGGTTGGCCAGCAGAACGCTTCGCCTCGCAAAGGCACTGACGTGGTCCTGTACGGTTTCGGCCGTATCGGCCGTCTGCTGGCGCGCATCCTGATCGAAAAAACCGGTGGTGGCGACGGCCTGCGCCTGCGGGCCATCGTGGTGCGCAAGGGCGCCGAGAACGACCTGACCAAGCGTGCCAGCCTGCTGCGCCGCGACTCGGTCCATGGTTCGTTCAACGGCACCATCACCATCGACGAAGAAAACAACACCATCACCGCCAACGGCAACCTGATCCAGGTGATCTACGCGAAGAACCCGACCGAGGTGGACTACACCCAGTACGGTATCAAGGATGCGCTGCTGGTGGACAACACCGGTGTATGGCGTGACGCCGACGGCCTGGGCCAGCACCTGGCCTGCCCGGGTGTCGATCGCGTTGTCCTGACCGCGCCAGGCAAGGGCAAGCTGAAGAACATCGTTCACGGCATCAACCACGGTGACATCACCGCTGACGACAAGATCGTCTCCGCCGCCTCTTGCACCACCAACGCCATTGTGCCGGTGCTCAAGGCAGTGAACGACAAGTTCGGCATCGTCAACGGTCACGTCGAAACGGTTCACTCGTACACCAACGACCAGAACCTGATCGACAACTTCCACAAGGGTGATCGCCGTGGCCGCAGCGCCGCGCTGAACATGGTCATCACCGAGACCGGTGCCGCCACCGCCGCCGCCAAGGCCCTGCCTGAACTGGCCGGCAAGCTGACCGGCAATGCGATCCGCGTGCCGACGCCGAACGTGTCGATGGCCATTCTCAACCTGAACCTCGAGAAAGCCGCCACCCGTGAAGAGATGAACGAGTACCTGCGCTACATGGCGCTGCACTCCGATCTGCATAAGCAGATCGACTTCGTCAATTCCCAGGAAGTGGTCTCCACCGACTTCGTGGGCTCGCGCCACGCCGGTGTCGTGGATGCCGAAGCCACCATCAGCCAAGATAACCGCGTTGTCCTGTACGTCTGGTACGACAACGAGTTCGGTTACAGCTGCCAGGTGGTTCGCGTGATGGAAGACATGGCCGGGGTAAACCCGCCAGCGTTCCCGCGCTAAGCCTTAGCCGTTCGTGAAAACGCCCCGACTTGTCGGGGCGTTTTTTTGTCTGGAGGTTTTGTGTTGAGTGCGCCGGCCTCTTCGCGAGCAAGCCCGCTCCCACAGTTGACCGAGTTGTTGCTGATGTATGCGGTCCAATGTGGGAGCGGGCTTGCTCGCGAAGGCAATCTATCAGGCGCCGCTCACCATCGAAGCCTGCGCAGTCCGCAGTTCATGACGGTTGCCCTTGAACAACACCAGGGTCGCAATCAACCCCAGCACCGCCGCCCCACTGAGCCATATCCCCGGTGCAGCCTTGTTGTCGAGCACGTGGATCAGGTAGGTACAGGCCGCCGGGGTAAAGCCGCCGAACGTCGCTGTCGCCAGGCTGTAGGCCAGGGAGAAGCCGGTGGTGCGTACCTCGACCGGCATGATTTCCGTCAAGGCCACCACCATGGCACCGTTGTAGGATCCGTACAGGAACGACAGCCATAGTTCGACGATCAGTAAGTGGCTGAAGCTGGGATTCGCCACCAGCCAGGCCAGCGCCGGATAGGCGGTCAGGATCGCCAGGATCGTCGCACCGAGCAGCAGGGGTTTGCGTCCGATCTTGTCGGAAAACGCCCCCATCACAGGCAGCCAGAAGAAATTCGACAAGCCGATGCACACCGTGACCAGCAGCGCATCCAGGTCCGACAGGTTCAACTCGGCCTTGCCGAAGGTCGGTGTGTAGGCGGTGATCAGGTAGAACGACACGGTGGTCATCACCACCAGCGCCATGCCGGCCAAGACAACTCCGAAGTTCTGACCGATGGAGCGGACAATTTCCGACAGGCTGGGGCGGTGTTTTCTTGCTTGGAATTCAGGTGTTTCTTCCAGCGAACGACGAATCATGAAGATGGCCGGAACAATCATGCAACCCACCAGGAACGGTACGCGCCAGCCCCAGTCGCCCATCTCTTGGGGGCTCAGCCAGTGATGGAGGCCAACCCCCAGCAGGCCGGCAAACACCACGGCCGCCTGTTGGCTGGCGGATTGCCAACTGACAAAGAAACCCTTGCGCCCCGGCGTGGAGATTTCCGCCAGGTAGACCGACACACCACCCAGCTCCACGCCCGCGGAGAAGCCTTGCAGCAATCGGCCCAGCAGCACCAGCAAGGGGGCCGTCACGCCGAGGGTCGCATAGCCTGGCACGCAGGCGATCAGTAGGGTGCCCATGGCCATCAGCGCGAGGGTGATGATCAAGCCTTTGCGACGGCCATGGCGGTCGATATAGGCACCGAGAAAAATCGCCCCCAGGGGACGCATCAGGAACCCGGCACCGAACGTGGCCAGGGACAGCATCAGCGAGGCGAACGCACTGTCGGCGGGGAAGAACGTCTTGGCGATGGCTGTGGCGTAGAAGCCGTAGACCATGAAGTCGAACATCTCCAGGAAGTTGCCGCTGACAACGCGAAAAATCGCTTTGCCGTTGCTCGTGGTGGAAGACATGGGTAGGTACTCACTCTGGCAAATCTTGTATGAGGGCGCTGTATCCCGTGTGGGAGCGAGCTTGCTCGCGATAGTGGTGGATCAACCAGCATCGATGTAGCTGACACGCCGCCATCGCGAGCAAGCTCGCTCCCACAGGTTCGCGCATGCACGCGCTGAAGCTCATAATGGCCGGCGCGGTTTTGAGGGGAGATGAAGATTTGTTAACTGGACGGTGGGGAAAGCTTGTGGTGCTGGCCGGCGTGTTGTCCGGTTGTGGCAGCGGCGACACCGTGGAACGTTTCGACGGCCCGACCATGGGCAGTCATTATTCCATACAGTACGTCAGACATTCCGCCGGGCCCGCGCCGAAAACGGTGCAGGTCGAGGTGGAAAACATCCTTGCCGAAGTAGATCGGCAACTCTCGACTTATCGCAGCGATTCAGACGTTGAGCGCTTCAACGCATTGCCGGCCAACAGTTGCCAGGTCATGCCTGGGCCGGTCCTGGCGTTGATCCGCGTGGGCGAGCAGTTGTCGGTTCAAAGCGATGGGGCCTTTGATCTGACCGTGGAGCCGCTGTTGAACCTGTGGGGCTTCGGGCCCCAGTCCCGGGAAGAGAAAGTGCCGACTGCAGAAGCCTTGGCCTTGGTGCGCCAGCGCGTCGGTCATGGTCATTTGCGTATTGAGGGCGACCGGTTGTGCAAGGACGCCGCGGTGGAAGTCGACTTCAACAGTATCGCCGCCGGTTATGCCGTCGACCGTATCGCCGCCAGGCTCCAGGCCCTGGGCATCGACAGTTACCTGACCGAAGCCACCGGGGAACTCAAGGCCGTCGGGCGCAAACCCGATGGTTCGGCCTGGCGCATCGCCCTGGAAGAGCCCCGGGATGACCGGCAAGTGGCGGAGCGTGTCATTGAGGTCAACGGCTACGGCGTTTCCACCTCGGGTGACTACCGTCATTATTTCGAACAGGACGGTCGGCGTTATTCCCACACCTTTGATGCACGTACTGGTGCGCCGGTCCTACATAACCTGGCGTCAGTCACGGTGATTCATCCTTCGGCGCTGATGGCCGATGGACTATCGACGCTGTTGCTGATTCTCGGCCCCGAACGGGGTTGGGACTATGCCGAAAAACATGGTGTCGGGGTATTTTTCGTGCTCCGGGACGGCGAGCGGTTTGTCACGCGGACCAACGATGCGTTTGAACGGATCAGCGGCGGGAAAACCCAATGATGACAGCGCAATGAAAGCTTGCCTGTGGCGAAATAGCGCAGGCAAAGGGGGCGTTCTCAATTAGTTTCCCCGCCGCGCCGGGTCTGCTGTTGTGCAGGGCAAGGCGCGAGAAGCGTGGTTTGGTCATTCCAAATAAGCTTCGAGCAACGCAGCCCTGCACAACAGCAGGCCCGGCCCTCCGGGTTGCGCCTTAAAGCGGGCCATGCTGCGTTGCAGGCCTTGGAAAGGGAACACCATTCCCAGCAGCCTGCGCCTTGCCTGGCCCGCTTTAAGGCACAACGCGGTGGGGAAACTAATTGAGAACGCCCCCTAGCCTACGACGCGACCAAGGGGTAATGTGCGCGGCGTTGACGCTTCTATAGACTGTGGCCGGGCTCGTGAACCGGCCCCAAATTGTTCCTTCATGCCGCAGGCCGGCATGATTTAGCCGTCGATGCCTAGTGAGGCGTCGCGGCCTGTTCTGAGGAGTACGCATGGCTGTCTACAACTACGACGTGGTGGTACTGGGCTCCGGCCCGGCGGGGGAAGGCGCGGCAATGAACGCGGCCAAGGCAGGGCGCAAGGTGGCGATGGTCGACAGCCGTCGGCAGGTCGGCGGCAACTGCACCCACTTGGGTACCATCCCGTCCAAGGCCTTGCGTCACTCGGTCCGGCAGATCATGCAGTTCAACACCAACCCGATGTTCCGGGCCATCGGCGAGCCGCGCTGGTTCTCCTTCCCGGACGTGCTCAAGAGCGCCGAGAAGGTGATCTCCAAGCAAGTGGCCTCGCGCACCGGCTACTACGCCCGCAACCGCGTGGACGTGTTCTTCGGCACGGGCAGCTTTGCCGACGAGCAGACGGTCGAAGTGGTCTGCGGCAATGGCGTGGTCGAGAAGCTGGTGGCCAAGCACATCATCATCGCCACCGGTTCGCGCCCGTATCGCCCGGCCGACATCGATTTCAACCATGCACGGATCTACGATAGCGACACCATCCTGAGCCTGGGTCACACCCCGCGTAAGCTCATCGTCTACGGTGCCGGCGTGATCGGTTGCGAATACGCCTCGATCTTCAGCGGCCTGGGTGTGCTGGTGGAACTGGTGGATAACCGCGGCCAGTTGCTGAGCTTCCTGGACTCGGAAATCTCCCAGGCCCTGAGTTATCACTTCAGCAACAACAACATCACCGTGCGCCACAACGAAGACTACGACCGGGTCGAAGGCGTCGACAATGGCGTGATCCTGCACCTCAAATCCGGCAAGAAGATCAAGGCCGACGCCTTGCTCTGGTGCAACGGCCGTACCGGCAACACCGACACCCTGGGCCTGGAAAACATCGGCGTGAAGGTCAACAGCCGCGGCCAGATCGAAGTCGACGAGAACTACCGCACCTGCGTGCCGAACATCTACGGTGCCGGTGACGTGATCGGCTGGCCGAGCCTGGCCAGTGCCGCCCACGACCAGGGCCGCTCGGCCGCCGGCAGCATTGTCGACAACGGCAGCTGGCGCTTCGTCAACGACGTGCCGACGGGCATCTACACCATTCCGGAGATCAGCTCGATCGGCAAGAACGAGCAGGAGCTGACCCAGGCCAAGGTGCCGTACGAAGTGGGCAAGGCGTTCTTCAAGAGCATGGCGCGCGCGCAGATCGCCGGCGAGCCGCAAGGCATGCTGAAGATCCTGTTCCATCGCGAGACCCTTGAAGTGCTGGGCGTGCACTGCTTCGGCTACCAGGCGTCGGAGATCGTGCACATTGGCCAGGCGATCATGAACCAGCCGGGTGAACTGAATACGCTGAAGTACTTCGTCAACACCACGTTCAACTACCCGACCATGGCCGAAGCCTATCGGGTAGCGGCGTACGACGGGCTCAACCGGCTTTTTTGAGCGGCTCCGGCCGGTGGCCTGAGCCGGCCGGGGAGACCGATTTCAGCCTTTCCCAAGGGTGGCAGTGGCCAAACCGGGAAAGTCTGTAATCAGGCTGTCAGCGCCAAAGTCGGCGAGCCTGCGCATCAGCGCGGGCTCGTTGACGGTCCACACCGACACATGCAGCCCCTGGCGCTGCGCCTTGATCAGGCGTTCCGGCGTGCACAGGGTCCAGTTCAGCGCCAGAATCTCACAGCCGTAGCTCTGGGCGACCTTCAACGGGTCGAGCCAGGCGTATTCGGCCACCAGTCCGCGGGAGATGTCCGGGGTCAAGTCCAGGGCTGCCTTGAGCACTTCCCGGGAACTGGACGTGATGGTGATCTTGTCCAGCAGCCCGAACCGCTGGGCCATTTCGCGGATGCCCAGCACCGTGGCCGCGGCGCGGGTGCGCGAGGCACTCTTGACCTCCAGCTGCCAGTGCTCGAAATCACACGTCTCGAACAGCTCCTCCAGGCGTGGGATCGGGCACGGTTTGATCCATCCCGGGCCGCCTTTGCGCGCATCGTAGGTCACCAGCTCGGCGGCGGAGTGTTCCACCACCTTGCCGCGGCGGTCCGTGGTGCGCTTGAGGGTCGGGTCGTGGATGACCATCAACTCGCCGTCCATCGAAAGATGCAGGTCCAGCTCGCAACGGCGTACGCCGTGCTTGAGGCACTCCTGAAAACCGGTCAGAGTGTTTTCCGGCGCTTCGCCCTTGGCGCCGCGGTGGCCATAGATGAGGGTCACGGTTCTTCCTTATTGATACCTGATTCGTTCAGTTCCCGGGCCAGGCGCCGTTCTTGCGCCTGTTTCTGCAGGATGTAGCGGGCCAGCAACTGGCGCTGGGCGTCGGTGGGGCGTTCGAACTCGGTGCCCACGTCGTAGCCGTCGCCCTTGGGGTCACAGTGGGTGACCCGCGCCCGCAGCAGCAAGCCGAGGGCCTGGGGCATCAGCACCAGCTTGATCGACAAGTGAGCGCCGACGGCGATTGGCGTGGGGTATTGGAAGTCGACGCCGCCTTCGGAAATGATCACCGGCTGTGGTTCGCCGATTTCGCCGAGCACCGTCAGGGCAATGACCTGGCTGAGCAGGTCGATGCGTTTGTTCATCGCCTTGAGGTACGCCGCGACGCTGCGTTCGCGCTCGCTGATCTGGCGCAGCAGGTGCTGTGACTCGAATTCGCTCAGGTGCAGTTCACTGAGCAGGTTGAACAGTGGAGAAGCATCCTGCAACACTTCCTGGCCAGCAGCTTCAGGAATGGAGAGGGGCCGAATTTCCAGTGCGATCGTGTCCTCGATACGGTAGTATTCGCGGCGATCTTCTTCATCTAATGTCGACATGGCGAACCCATGGTAGCGGCGGTGGTCTGAGTGTAAAGCTGGTTTGTGACCCCCGCCACAAGGACGTTCCTTTTCCCTCCGAACAAGCCCCGACATGTTCAGACCTCTCTTCGTATTTATCGGCACGCGTTATACCCGTGCAAAACGTCGCAATCATTTCGTATCGTTCATTTCCCTGACGTCCATCATCGGACTGGCCCTTGGCGTGGTCGTGATGATCGTCGTGCTCTCGGTGATGAATGGCTTCGACCATGAGATGCGCACCCGCGTGCTGGGCATGGTGCCCCACGCGACCCTCGAAACCGGCGAAGCCATCAGCGACTGGCCGAGCCTGGCCGCCAAGGTCAAGCAGAACCCGCAGGTGCTGGCCGTGGCGCCATTCATCCAGATGCAGGGGTTGCTGACCAACGACGGCAAGGTGTCCAAGGTGTTGCTCAATGGCGTCGACCCCGGGCTCGAGCGGCAGGTGTCGATCATCGATAACTTCATGCAGCAGGGCAAACTCGACGACCTGGCGCCCGGCAGCTTCGGCATCGTCATCGGCGACAAGGCCGCGGCCAAGCTTGGCGTGGCCATCGGCGACAAGCTGACCTTCGTCGCCCCTGAGGTCACCGTGACCCCGGGCGGCATGTTTCCGCGCATGAAACGCTTTACCGTGGTCGGCATCTTCCATGTGGGCGCTGGCGAGCTGGACGGTTACCTGGGGGTCACCAACCTCCAGGACCTGGCCCGCCTGCATCGCTGGAAACCGGATCAGGTCCAGGGCCTGCGGTTGAAGTTCGATGACTTGTTCCAGGCCCCGCGTGTGGCCTGGACCATCGCCCAGCAGCTTGGCGAAGACCGCTACTACGCACGGGACTGGACC
Source organism: Pseudomonas sp. NFACC04-2 (assembly GCF_900119265.1). Taxonomy (NCBI): domain Bacteria; kingdom Pseudomonadati; phylum Pseudomonadota; class Gammaproteobacteria; order Pseudomonadales; family Pseudomonadaceae; genus Pseudomonas; species Pseudomonas sp. NFACC04-2. Next base: position 19,610 of record NZ_FPJC01000009.1, on the reverse strand, counting down.
CGGACCCACGGCAACCTGTACCAGGCGATCCGCATGGAAAAAGCCATGATCGGCTTGCTGCTGTTGCTGATTGTCGCCGTGGCGGCGTTCAACATCATTTCCACGCTGGTGATGGTGGTGAACGACAAGAAGGGCGATATCGCGATCTTGCGCACCCTCGGTGCCACACCAGGGCAGATCATGCGGATCTTCATGGTCCAGGGCACGGTCATCGGCGTGATCGGTACGTTCGTGGGGGCCCTGGTCGGGATGTTCGCCGCACTGAATGTCAGCGCCGCGATCGCCGCCCTCGAAGGCCTGATCGGGCACAAGTTTCTCAACGCCGACGTGTACTTCATCGACTACCTGCCATCGCAGTTGCAGTCCGATGACGTGTTGATGGTCTGCGGCGCCGCGTTGGTCCTGAGTTTCCTCGCCACCCTGTATCCTGCCTGGCGTGCCGCGCGCACCCAGCCTGCGGAGGCGTTACGTTATGAGTGAGTCGGGCATGAGTGAAAAAGCGATCTTGAGCTGCCGCAACCTGGGCAAATCCTACGAGGAAGGCCCGGAGTCGGTGGTGGTGTTGTCGGGCCTGCAACTGGAACTGCACCCGGGCGAGCGCGTGGCGATTGTCGGCACCTCCGGGTCCGGCAAAAGTACTTTGCTCAACCTGCTGGGCGGCCTGGATACGCCAACCGCCGGCAGTGTCTGGCTGGCCGGCGAAGAACTGTCGGCGCTGAACGAGAAGGCCCGTGGCCTGCTGCGCAACCGGTCCCTGGGTTTCGTCTACCAGTTCCACCATCTGCTGCCCGAGTTCACCGCGCTGGAAAACGTCTGCATGCCGCTGTTGATCGGCCGCACGGCGATTCCTGAGGCCCGTCAGCGCGCCACGGCGTTGCTGGAGCGGGTAGGGCTGGGGCATCGCCTGGAACACAAGCCGGCCGAACTGTCCGGTGGCGAGCGCCAGCGCGTGGCGATTGCCCGGGCCCTGGTCAACAAGCCTGGCCTGGTGATGCTCGATGAGCCGACCGGCAACCTCGACTCCCACACCGCCCAAGGCATCCAGGACTTGATGCTGGAGCTCAGCACCTCGATGCGCACGGCGTTCCTGGTGGTGACCCACGACATGAACCTGGCCCGGCAGATGGACCGCGTCCTGCACTTGCAGGAAGGTTGCCTGACGCCCATCTGACCGACCGAAACCCGACACTTGAAAACAGTGCCGGGTCTTTTATTTTCATACGGTGCTCCGCGAATGTTCAGACCGTTATCGATCTTTATCGGCACGCGCTATACCCGCGCCAAGCGCCGCAATCGCTTTGTTTCGTTCATCTCCATGACCTCGATGATCGGCCTCGCCCTGGGTGTGTTGGCGATGATCGTGGTGCTGTCGGTGATGAACGGCTTCCAGCGCGAAATGAGCTCGCGCATCCTCGGCATGGTGCCCCACGCCACCATCGTCGGCGTCAATCCGATCGACGACTGGCAACCGGTGGCCGCCGCGGCGCTGAAGAATCCCGAAGTCACCGCCGCTGTGCCGTTCACCGAGATGGAAGGCATGCTGAGCCATAAAGGTTCGATGCAGCCGATCCAGATCAGCGGCATCGATCCGGCCCAGGAAGGCAAGGTGTCCATCGTTGCCCAGCATATCGTCCAGGGGCGTCTCGATGCCTTGAAGCCGGGCGAATACGGTGTGGTCATCGGTGAGATCACGGCCCGGCGTTTCCGTTTGAATGTCGGTGACAAACTGACGTTGATCGTGCCGGAAGTCAGCACCGCGCCGGGGGGTATCACGCCGCGGATGCAGCGCTTGAATGTCGTGGGTGTGTTCAAGGTCGGCGCCGAGCTGGACGGCTCCATGGCCCTGATCCACCTGGCCGACGCCGCGCAGATGCAGCATTGGCAGCCGAACCAGGTGCAAAGCGTGCGCCTGGCGGTGAAAGACTTGTACGCAGCGCCGAAGGTCTCCGGTGACATCGCCACTGGCCTTGGCGCGGATTACAAGGCTGACGACTGGACTCATACCCAGGGCAGCCTGTTCAGCGCCATGAAAATGGAAAAAACCATGATTGGCTTGCTGTTGCTGATGATCGTTGCGGTGGCGGCGTTCAACATCATCGCCACGCTGATCATGGTGGTGAACGACAAGGGCGCGGACATCGCGATCCTGCGTACCATCGGCGCAACGCCGCGGCAGATCATGGCGATCTTCATGGTCCAGGGCACGGTGATTGGTGTGGTCGGCACGCTGATCGGTGGTGTGCTCGGGGTGATTGCGGCGTTGAACGTCAGCGCCCTGGTGGGCTGGCTGGAACGGGTCAGCGGCCAGCACATCTTCAGTTCCGATGTGTATTTCGTCAGCAACCTGCCGTCGGAGCTGCAGCGTGGTGACGTGGTGCTGATCTGCTCGGCCGGGTTCATCCTGAGCTTCCTCGCCACCGTCTACCCGGCGTGGCGCGCGGCGAAGATCGAACCGGCCCAGGCGTTGCGGTATTCCTGATAACCAGAAACGGTTGCAGGATCCTTGTGGCAGGGGATTTATCCCCTGGCCACAGGTTGAGTATCAGGCTTGCTGTTTCTTCGGCAACTCGATCAGGAACCGCGTCCAGCCATCGACCGACTCACAGCGGATCTGCCCCCCATGGGCACGGATGATCGAGCGGGTAATGGCCAGTCCAAGCCCCGCGTGTTCGCTGCTGCCTTCCTGGCGGGCGGGGTCGGCGCGGTAGAAACGGTCGAACAGGCGCGGCAGCAAGTCCGCTGGAATCTCCTCGCCACTGTTCTCCACGCTGACCCTCACTCCTTGAGTTCCCTCGACCATCCGCACCCGCACTTCGCCCTCGACGGGGGTGAAGCGCAGGGCGTTGTCCAGCAGGTTGGAGAGCGCCCGGCGCAACATGTTGCGGTCACCTTCGATGCGGCCGTCGCCCTCGCGGCTCAGGCTCACATTGGCGTCTTCGGCCAGGGGGGCGAAAAACTCCAGCAGCACGTCCACTTCCTTGCCCAACTGCAGCGGCTCGCGATTGAGCGCCAGCAGGCCATGGTCGGCCTTGGCCAGGTACAGCATGTCGTTGACCAGTTGCGCCATCCATTGCAGTTCTTCGAGATTGCTGTGCAACGCCTCGCGGTAATCCTCCAGGGAGCGTTCGCGGGTGAGGGTGACCTGGGTGTGGGTCAGCAGGTTCGACAGCGGCGTGCGCAACTCATGGGCGATGTCGGCAGAGAACGCCGAGAGCCGCTGAAACGCATCGTCGAGGCGTCCGAGCATGGCGTTGATGCTGTGGGCCAATTCCGCCAGTTCGGCGGGCATTTGCTCTTCGGGCAGGCGGGCGTTCAGGGAACGGGCCGAGACGTTGCCGGCGATGGCGCCCATGCGTCGCAACGGCCGCAAGGCCCGCCGGGCGGCCCAGGCACCGAGCAGGGCGGTGGCCAGGGCCGAAAGGCCGACGGTCAGCCAGATCAGCCTTTGCATGCGTTGCAGGAAGTGCTGGTGATGTGTGATGTCCAGCAACAGGGTCAGTTGCGGTGAATCGGCTCGGTCGGGATACAGCGGCGCGTTCAACACCCGGTAATCGTTGTCGGCATCGCTGAGGGTCGACAGGCCGGGCCGCTCCGGCAACTGAGCCGGAATCCGGATCGAACTGTCGTACCAACGCACGCCATCGCTGCCTTTGATGCGCAGCGCCAGGTCGGCCTGACGGCTCAGCTCGTCCTCCAACCGGCGCTGGGTCTGCTCGGCGTTAAGGTCTTGCAGGGCGCGGCGCAGGCCGATCAGCTTGCCTTCGAGCAGTTGCTGGTCCAGCTCGATGAAGTGTGCCTCGCTGCCACGGCTGAACAGCACGCCGGCAAACAACGACACCACTGCCGTGCAGGCGGCGAACAGCAGCGCCAGGCGGCTGCTCAGCGACCACTGGCCCCTCACAGGCTGCGCTCTTCAAGCACATACCCCATGCCTCGCACGGTGTGGATGAGCTTATTGGGGAACTCATCGTCGATCTTGATGCGCAGGCGCCGGATGGCGACTTCGATGACGTTGGTGTCGCTGTCGAAGTTCATGTCCCAGACCTGGGACGCGATCAGCGATTTGGGCAGCACTTCACCCTGGCGGCGCAGGAGCATTTCCAGCAAGGCGAACTCCTTGGCGGTGAGGTCGATGCGCCGACCGCTGCGTTCGACGCGACGGCGGATCAGGTCCAGGCGCAAGTCGGCCAGTTGCAGGCTGGTCTCCTGTTGCGTCGAACCGCCTCGGCGCAACAGGCTGCGCACTCGAGCCAGCAACTCGGAAAAAGCAAAGGGCTTGACCAGGTAATCATCGGCGCCCAGCTCCAGCCCGTGCACCCGATCCTGTACCGCGTCCCGCGCGGTGAGGAACAGCACCGGGGTATCCAGGCCGGCCCCGCGGACGGCTTGCAGGATTTGCCAGCCATCGCGGCCGGGCAACATCACGTCGAGGATCAGCAAGGCGTATTCACCGCTCAAGGCCAGTTGCTGGCCGGTGATGCCGTCGGCCACCAGGTCGGCGTTGAACCCGGCTTCGCCCAGGCCTTGGCGCAGGTATTGGCCGGTTTTGGTTTGGTCTTCGACGATCAGCAGTTTCATGGGCGGCTCAAGGCAGGGTTGGGACGAGGGCGTTATACCGTGGCAGGCGGGCTCGTGGCGCAACCTGACAAAGTTGTAATCGAGCGGTCAGCCGACTGGCAGGCCGGCAGCGATAGAGTTTCCCACACGCTGAATCCGATTGGAGTATGGACATGTTGATGGGAACCCGCTTGATCCTGGCTGCTTGTGCACTGGCCCTCAGTGCGCCGCTGTGGGCATCGCCCGGTCATTTCGATTTTGGCCAGCCCGCGCCGGCGGCCAAGGCCAGTCGCAGCATTGACGTGGTGATGGGCGACATGACGTTCGATCCCGGAGCCCTTGATATCAAGGCCGGCGAGACGGTTCGGTTCGTGCTGATCAATAAAGGCCTGTTGCTCCACGAATTCAACCTGGGCAACGCGGCCATGCACGCCGACCATCAACAGGAAATGCTCAAGATGCAGCAGAGCGGCCAGTTGATGCCAACCGCGATGAAGCCGGGGATGGATCATGCCGCCATGGGCCACGACCAGGCGAGCATGCGCCACGATGACCCCAACAGCGTGTTGGTGGAGCCGGGCAAGACCGCCGAGCTGACCTGGACCTTCAGCAAGGCCACGCGCCTGGAGTTTGCCTGCAATATTCCCGGCCACTACCAGGCCGGAATGAAGGGCGACCTGACAGTCAGTCAGTAAGCACTCAAAGGCTGTGGCAAAGGCTGATAGAATCCGCTGATTCTTCAGTCAGGTTTCCGTCATGCATCCCGCAGCCGAACATTCGCCGCTGGGCAAATCCAGCGAATACATCGCCACGTACACGCCGTCACTGCTGTTCCCGATCCCGCGCACCGCGAAATGGGCGGAACTGGGCCTGACGGCCGAGACCCTGCCGTACAAGGGCGTGGATTTCTGGAACTGTTTCGAGCTGTCGTGGCTGTTGCCGTCCGGCAAGCCGGTGGTGGCCATCGGTGAATTCGCGATTCCGGCGGATTCGCCGAATATCATCGAGTCCAAATCCTTCAAGCTGTACCTCAACTCCTTGAACCAGACCCCGTTCGCCGACACCGCGAGCCTGGAAGCCACCCTGCGCCAGGACCTGTCGGCCGCGGCCGGCAGGGCGGTGGGTGTGCGAGTCCGCAACCTAAAGGACGTGGAGCGTGAAGGCATCGTAGCGTTGCCCGGTACCTGCATCGACGATTTGGACATCAGCGTCGACTCCTACGCGCACCCGCGCCCGGAACTGCTGCGTTGCGACGCTTCGCGCATCGTCGAGGAAAGCCTGCACAGCCATCTGCTCAAGTCCAACTGCCCGGTGACCAGCCAGCCAGACTGGGGCAGCGTGGCGGTGGAATATCGCGGCGCTGCCCTGGACCCGGCCAGCCTGCTGGCCTACATCGTCAGCTTCCGCCAGCATTCCGATTTCCATGAGCAATGCGTGGAACGGATCTTTCTCGACCTGCAGCGCTTGCTCAAACCGGAGAAATTGACGGTGTATGCGCGGTATGTCCGGCGTGGTGGGCTGGATATCAACCCGTATCGCAGTACTGAAGACGTTCAATTGTCAAACCATCGTCTGGTCCGGCAATAAACTTTCCTTGTGGAAGTGAGCTCTTGTGGGAGCGAGCTTGCTCGCGATGAGGGCAGCACATCCAACATTGAGGTTGGCTGATACACCGCTATCGCGAGCAAGTTCGCTCCCACAGGGGGGGCATCGCAGACATGTGAAACTAAAAAGCCCTGCTAGTTAGCAGGGCTTTTTGCATGCGAAGGGGTCAGATCCCCATGCTACCCAAGGCATTCACGATATTGCGCAGTGTTCCTGCGATAGTTGGATGTTCCACTTCAAAACGTTCCACAGCCAGGTTTACGCCGTCAACCAGATTGTTGTCCTGAAGCTGGTTATCCAGTTGGTGTTCAGCTTCGATCTGCGCCATCAATTGATGCAGATGTTCGCGCTCCGGCTCAGACAGCGGTGGGTTCTGATCCAATTGATCGCGCAGTTGATTGAGCTGTTCTTGCAAGTCGTCGCGGCCAGGCATTGGCGTACTCCTTATTGATCGGCACAGCCATGGACCGCGACGCTGCGTCAAAAGTCCATGGCCTGCCTTAAGAGTAATCCACACTCACGCGCCCTGCATGATCCCGGTCAGGGCTTCTCGCCTTTAATGCGGCGCAGGCAGATATCGGCCAGGCAAGTATCGAGTTCGCCCAAGTGATCGATCACTGAATGCACCCCAAGGCCGAACAATTGCACGGTGGCCTTGGCGCGTTTGGTTTCCCGCGCCTGTTGACTCAATGCCTGCCACTCGGCGGGCGCCAGGCCACACAAAGAGCCACAGGATGCCAGTCCGATAGTCCACAATCCCGCGTTGAGTCCTGACTGCAACAACCGTGGTTCGCCGCTGACCAACACGCAGCCGTCCAATCGCTGGACGTTCAGCGCCATTAGCGCTTGCCAGCAGGCATGTGGCGCTGGCCATGGATAATTTGTTGCAGGAAGTTGCGGCGCTTTGATGGACGTGGGCAATGAAGCCGCCAGGCTATGGCTGATGGCGGGAGGCAATTCGTCGAGCCAGGCGCAGGGGATATTCAGATGTTGCAAGCGTTGCAGGCTTTCCAGGGCACCGGGTGTCGGGTGAGCGTGATCCGCCGGCGCTGCCCCTGGCTGACGAATGCGCGCCCCGAAATCCACCAGGCATCCGCTGAGGCCAAACAGTACGGCGGTCAGGCTGGGGGCGGGGAGGGGCAGGGCTTCGGCGCGGGGCATGGGAACGTCCTTGAAATAACCAGCAGCCTAATGGGCTCCGATGACAGTCCGGTGACAGTGAGATGAAGGCTGCCAATCGCGGAAAAGTCCTACTGCCTGGGTGTTTTTCGGTGCTGCCTATCCACGCGTTCCGTCTTATACTAGCCAGCTTACCGCCTGGGCTCGGCGCCCTTGCCTGAATAATCCAAGGAGTTTTTCCCTATGCGCTGGAGCCATCGTCTAGCTCAGCTGTGTCTTTCCGCTTGTGTCCTGCTGGTTCCGTTCGCCACTCAGGCCGCCACGGAAGAAGATCCTTGGGAAAGCGTCAACCGTCCAATCTTCACCTTCAACGACACCCTCGATACCTATGCGCTCAAGCCACTGGCCCAGGGTTATCAATATGTGACGCCGCAGTTCCTCGAAGACGGCATCCACAACATGTTCCGTAACGTCGGTGACGTCGGCAACCTGGCCAACAACGTGCTGCAGGCCAAGCCGGCCGCCGCTGGGGTCGACACCGCCCGGTTGATCTTCAACACCACCTTCGGCCTGCTGGGCTTCTTTGACGTGGGCACTCAGATGGGCCTGCAGCGCAGCGATGAAGATTTCGGCCAGACCCTTGGCTACTGGGGCCTGGGCAGTGGTCCGTATGTGATGCTGCCGCTGCTGGGGCCAAGCACCCTGCGTGACGCGCCGGCCAAGCTGGTCGATGACTACACCGCGCCTTATCGTTATATCGATAACGTCTCGGTGCGTAACTCCATTCACGGCCTGAACATCGTCGATACCCGCGCCAGCCTGTTGTCGGCCGAGAAGATGGTGAGTGGCGACAAATACGTCTTCATTCGCAATGCCTACCTGCAGAACCGCGAATTCAAAGTCAAGGATGGCCAGGTCGAAGACGATTTTTGATTTCGACCCGTAAAACCGAGAAGGCGGCCCGAAAGGCCGCCTTCTGTGCTTTGGCGTCGTGTTTGAACGGGTTTGATCCTTCCATTGAGTTACGCTTCGCTCGGTTCTTATAACTCTCTGTGCTTTGACAAATAAAGACGGCAAGCGGCTATCTGCATGAGCTTGAAACGCCCCGCGGATGGGAGTACCGTCTGCGCCTTAGAAGGGCACCTCTGATGTAAGGGCGTGTAGGGCGAAGGCCTGAAACCGGTACGACAGAGAGGCTAGAAAGCGAATCCAGTAGTGCGTGCCAGGCCAGACCGCCCAGCCCGCTACGCCAACCTAATTCTGGCGCCGTTTGCCCACATGCCAAAAACCAGTGCCACGCTGCTGATAATCGATGATGACGAAGTGGTGCGAGCCAGTCTCGCTGCCTACTTGGAAGACAGTGGTTTCAGCGTCCTGCAGGCCAGCAATGGCCAACAGGGTCTTCAGGTATTCGAGCAAGACAAGCCCGACCTGGTCATCTGCGACCTGCGCATGCCGCAGATGGGCGGACTCGAACTCATTCGCCAGGTGACCGAGGTTTCCTCGCAGACCCCGGTGATCGTGGTGTCGGGCGCGGGCGTGATGAACGATGCGGTCGAGGCATTGCGCCTGGGCGCGGCGGATTACCTGATCAAGCCCCTTGAAGACCTTGCTGTGCTCGAGCACTCGGTACGCCGGGCCTTGGACCGTTCGCGCCTGTTGGTGGAAAACCAGCGCTACCGCGAGAAGCTGGAAACCGCCAATCGCGAGCTGGAAGCCAGCCTGAACCTGTTGCAGGAAGACCAGAACGCCGGGCGCCAGGTGCAGATGAACATGCTGCCGGTCAGCCCCTGGACCGTCGACGATTTCCGTTTTGCCCACCAGATCATCCCGTCGTTGTACCTGTCGGGCGATTTCGTGGACTATTTCCGCGTCGATGAGCGGCGAGTGGCGTTCTACCTGGCGGACGTTTCCGGCCATGGTGCGTCCTCGGCGTTCGTGACGGTGCTGTTGAAGTTCATGACCACGCGGCTGCTGTTCGAATCCAAGCGCAACGGCACGCTGCCAGAGTTCAAGCCGTCGGAGGTCCTTGGGCATATCAACCGAGGCCTGATCAGTTGTAAGCTGGGCAAACACGTCACAATGGTCGGTGGAGTCATCGACGAGGAGACGGGTTTGTTGACCTATAGCATCGGCGGTCACCTGCCGTTGCCTGTGTTGTATACGCCAGACAGTGTTCGTTACCTGGAAGGGCGTGGTTTGCCGGTGGGTCTGTTCAACGAGGCCACCTACGAAGACCACGTACTGGAATTGCCACCGACATTCAGCCTGACGCTGATGTCTGATGGCATTTTGGACCTTTTGACAGAACCTACACTCAAAGAGAAAGAAGCGGCCTTGCCTGAACGGGTAAGCGCAGCGGGCGGTAGCCTGGAAGGCTTGCGTCAAGTGTTTGGATTAGCCACGCTCGGGGAGATGCCGGATGATATCGCCCTGTTAGTGTTGAGCAGGAACCTTTGATGAGTACCGGTAGAATCCAGTTCGCCGAGCAGGACGGCACCTTCGTCCTGAAGTTTGTCGGTGAAGTGCGCCTGACCCTGTGTTCGGCGCTGGATGCGACTATTGAGCGGATCTTCACCGCGCTGAACTTCAGCGCCATCGTGATCGACCTGACCGAAACCCGCAGCATCGACAGCACCACATTGGGCCTGTTGGCCAAGCTGTCGATCCTGTCGCGGCAAAAGGTCGGCCTGCTGCCGACCGTCGTCACCACCCACAACGACATCACCCGTCTGCTGCAATCGATGGGCTTCGACCAGGTGTTCAACATCGTGGGCGACCCTGTGCCGTGTCCGGAATGCCTGGACGACCTGCCTGACCAGGATCAGTCCGAAGAGGAAGTGCGGATCAAGGTGCTTGAAGCCCACAAGATCCTCATGGGGCTCAACGATTCCAATCGTGAAGCCTTCCATGATCTGGTGAATGCGTTGGAGCGGCCTTGAGCCTTGGGCTTTGCGTAGGCTGCACCGGCCTCATCGCGAGCAAGCTCGCTCCCGCAGGTTTTGTGGCGTTCTGAGATTCCCCGTAGGAGCGAGCTTGCTCGCGATGGCGTTTGTCGCCCCGCCACATCCCTCAAGCCAAGCCGCATAAAAAAGGGTGAACCCAACCAGGTTCGCCCTTTTTGCATGCCGGCTGAATCAGCTCAAAGCTTGGCTTGCAGCAACGCCTCCAGCTTCTCCTGGTCCCGGGCGAACTGACGGATACCTTCGGCCAGTTTCTCGGTCGCCATGGCGTCCTCGTTGGACAACCAGCGGAACTGCGCTTCGTTGAGGATCAAGCGTGCCTCCCCGGCTTGCCCCGGCGCCAGCTTGCGCTCCAGCTTGCCTTCGTCGGCGGCGAGTTTTTCCAGCAGGTCCGGGCTCACGGTCAAGCGGTCGCACCCGGCCAGTTGCTCGATCTGGTTGAGGTTGCGGAAGCTCGCCCCCATGACCACGGTCTTGTAGTCATTGGCCTTGTAGTAGTTGTAGATGCGCGTCACCGACTGCACGCCCGGATCATCCGCGCCGGTGTAGTCGTTGCCATTGGCTTTCTTGTACCAGTCGTAGATACGGCCCACGAACGGCGAAATCAGGAACACCCCGGCATCGGCACAGGCCGCGGCCTGGGCGAAGGAGAACAGCAGCGTCAGGTTGCACTGGATACCTTCACGCTCCAGCTGTTCGGCGGCACGAATGCCTTCCCAGGTGGAGGCAATCTTGATCAACACCCGATCCCGGCCAATGCCGGCCTTTTCGTACAGGTCGATCAGACGATGCGCACGTTTCAACATGGCTTCGGTGTCGAACGACAGGCGCGCGTCCACTTCAGTGGAAATACGCCCCGGGATCACTTTGAGGATTTCTTGCCCGACCGCTACGGCGAAACGGTCGCTGGCCAGGCCCACATCGCCCTTGCAGTCCGCCACGCAGGCGTTCAGTTGCTCGGCGTAGCCCTGAATGGCCGACGCCTTGAGCAGCAGGGAAGGGTTGGTGGTGGCGTCCACGGGTTTGACGCGGGCGATGGCCTCGAAGTCGCCGGTATCGGCCACGACGGTGGTGAATTGTTTGAGTTGTTCCAGCTTGGAAGTCATGAGCGTGCTCTGTCCTATGGGTCCGTTGACATTACCCGAGGGCCGGCAGCCACTCAAGGGCGTGAAGAGGTATCGACGGCCCCAGCAGCAACAACCTGAAAACGGCTGTTTGAAAGGCCGGGGCGGTATCGGTAGATACGATGCCAAAACAGCGTGCAGGTTCAAAGCAAGTGACGGTTAACGCCCTTCCAGCAGTTGCCCCGCCTGATCCAGCAACGCCAGCGGATCCTTGGTTTTGTGGATGTCCACCGACAACAACTGCCGAAACCGCCGCGCCCCCGGGAACCCGGTGCCCAGCCCCAACACGTGCCGGGTGATGTGATGCATCGCCCCGCCAGCGGCCAGGTGATCGGCGATGTAAGGCCGCAACTGCGCCAGCGCCTCGGCCCGGGTGATGATCGGCGCGGTGCTGCCAAACAACTGCTGATCCACTTCGGCCAGCAGATACGGGTTGTGATAGGCCTCGCGCCCCAGCATCACTCCGTCGAACGTCTGCAGATGCTCGTGGCAGGCGTCCAGCGTCTTGATCCCACCGTTGAGCACAATCTCCAACTCCGGAAAATCCGCCTTCAACCGCGCGGCCACGTCATAACGCAGCGGCGGGATGTCGCGGTTCTCCTTCGGCGACAGCCCCTCCAGAATCGCAATCCGCGCATGCACGGTAAAACTCGTGCAACCGGCCTCGCGCACCGTGCCGACAAACTCACACAACTGCTCATAACTGTCCCGCCCATTGATCCCGATGCGATGCTTGACCGTCACCGGAATCGACACTGCATCACGCATGGCTTTCACACAATCGGCCACCAACCCCGGATGCCCCATCAGGCACGCGCCGATCATATTGTTCTGCACCCGGTCGCTGGGGCAGCCGACGTTGAGGTTCACCTCGTCGTAGCCGTGCTCCTGGGCCATACGGGCGCAGGCGGCCAGGTCGCCAGGGACGCTGCCACCCAATTGCAGGGCCAGGGGGTGTTCGGATGGGTGATGGCGCAGGAAGCGTTCGTGGTCACCGTTGAGCAGCGCGCCGGTGGTGACCATTTCGGTGTAGAGCAGGGCGTGTTTGGAGAGGATGCGTAGGAAGAAGCGACAGTGGGCGTCGGTCCAATCCATCATCGGGGCCACACTGAAGCGGCGGGACAAGGATTGCGGGGGAGCTGGGTAGAGAGACATGGGAGATCTGGATGGGGAGGCTGAGGGACGCAGTTTATCAGGAATGGGCTGGGGGAGGTTTGGGGGCAGCATAAGTGTTTACCCCAGGAGCGTTTGGCTAAACCCTTGGGCTAGCTCGCGGTTCTGTAGTCCAGAATTTTGAGGGCTTAGGTACGTCTGGTTACGTTAGCTGCTGTGGACTACGCTCACTAGCAGGCTGTACTCGGCAAGACCCAAGGGAGGGGTGATGGCTATGCTTACTGAAGCCAAAAGGAAATGGATTGTTTGTGCCTTCCATGCTTGTCCCAATCCTGAAATCTTTGAAGGTTCTGACAACTTTAGAGACCTGCAGGATGCGATTATCCAGTCAGTTTTCAATATGCGGTCAAATCAACCCATTGAAAGTTTTAGCTTCCTTGAACAGTGGGCGATGCAGACCTATTGGACGTACCCTGAGCGTGCTGATGGAGACATATTGGGGGACTTTGAAGCGGGATCGGAGCTGGCACAGTACGCGGTCGACCTCTACAAACTGCATAAAGATGGGATCTTCGAGCCCCACGTGGTTTTAGACTTGATCGGCACCGATCATGTTCATCCCGCCCTTGGGGTAGTGTTGCTAAAAGGCCCGGCATTGCCGCTGCAAGCCCAAGCCAAGCTTGCCATGACTTGCAAGGGGTTTCGTGACGGATTTGGCTACGATCCTTTTGAAGGGGGACATAGGAAAATTGAATCGACAATTGCGATGGATGATGTGGTCAATCAGCTGGCATTGCACGCCTATCGATTTATTTTCAATGCGATAGCGCCCGCTGTTTCTAATGCAAAGTTGCGCGCCGGTGACCTTGAAGTCAGGAAAGTTTCTTCAGAAACGGGCTATTCGACAAAGAGCGGTGACCGGACATTACTGTATACCAATTGTCTGGCCAAGACTGAAGAGGGCAGTTTTGCGGTTAACTTTCTCGATGGCTTCGGAGCCTTGGCTGAAAAGTTTAAGCTTGATAAAAAGCAGTATTCAGGAAGAAATTCACTTGTGCACGCTGAAATTCGACATCTTGAGACTCAGCTTCAAGCAGGAAAGCGGACGTTCATGAATGTCTACGTTGATAAGTTTTGTTGTACCTTCTGCGCGATCCAGTACATAGTTTTTGGAGCTATGGATAAAACGGCTGGGGCGGTGTTCAATACGACGTTGAACTGGTATACCTTCTCGCCCTATGTTGTCTATTTCAAATCAAATAGAACAAAGATGTGGGGAGCGGATGTGGAGAGGATATTCGCTATTTTGCCGGCCGGTGAGAAACTGAAATTTCTCAAATGTTTGTTTGTGGCATCTAAGAGTGGAAGCAATCCGCAGGCCCCCAAGATAAATCTCAGTATTATTGAAGACACGATTATTGGTTATATTGAATTTACTCGGTCATGAATGATCAGGTCCCCTGTCCCCTTGGCGGGGGTGGACTCCATCGGTGCAGGTAAAGAGTAAGGGATTCAGTTCTGATTTGAAACGACAAGGACAGTTGAGAATGAAAGTAGGCTTCATCGCATCCCTGGGGATTTTATCGCTCATTCACCCATTACTTTCCTTCGCGGACATGGCCAACGGGAAGACGCTCTATTCACAACGATGTGCCATGTGCCACGGAGCGGATCTCAAGGGCACAGGCCCCTTGGCCAGGAAAAGCAATCCGCCCTCGCCTGACCTGACGACGTCTTCTTTTCAGAAAAGACTGAAGGATTATCCAGGCGTTATCGTCTCGTCGATCATACTTCGTCCAAATGGCGACTTGATTCCAAGAACGTTAAAAGAGAACGGAGTGAAGCTGCCACCGTTTGCCTGGAAAGTTCAGGATCTGCGCGATCTGAACCAATACATGGTGGGTGCGATTTCAAGGTAGGAGAGGGGGCGAGTCCATCGACCTGATCGGATAAACCTGTAGTCATTGGCTCATGGTCAGGTGGGTGATGGTTTCGCTATTGAGCTCCACCAGGCTCAAGGCGCCATCCCCAAAGGAACAGCCGGTGTCGATATAGACAACGTTTGCCCAGGCGCGTGACGCTAGGCACCGTCGAATGACCGACATAGAGCCGGTGGATGCCCCTGATTGGCTCGTGGTTTTGCTCCTCGATTTTTCCCCTGGCATACAGGGCCATGCTCAGCGCGCGCAGGCGGCAAATTTCTCCCAGTTGCCCTGACAAGGCTTGTTTGGCTTGCTGCCAGTCGTCACCTTTTTGGGTCAATGGAGCTTCGGCGTGCACGATGCCGACGGTTTCGCCGCCCGGTAAGTCGACTTCAATGATCCACGGCAGCGCCTGGAGGGCCTTGGCGAGTTCTTGTTGAAGCTTTGGTGCCAGTTCATAGAGCCAGGCCCCGCCGTTTCGGATGTGCCGGGGTATGTCGCCGTCCCCGGAGACGCCATCGATGAGCATCTGTTCGTGATTGCCTCGCACGGCATGAAACCAGGGTTGCGAGAGCCAATCGAGCACTTCCACGGAGTCAGGGCCGCGATCAATCAGGTCGCCGACGGAGAAAAGGCGATCCCGTTCACCCTCGAACTTCGAACGCTGCAAAAGTGCGCTCAGAAGTTTGAAATGGCCATGAACGTCACCCACGACAAAGTCACGGCCTTCTGGGTTGGAGGGGAATGTGTTCAGTGTATTCATGCAGGTGTTCTAGGGATCGAAAGTGGTGAAGACACGGATGGCGAGTATCAGCTGCCGCTATCTTACGGACTAAGCGGGTTGCCAATACATTTTTCAAACACCTGCTGCATGGGGCCGAGGGTGCAGTGGTAGGCCGCGATGTTGGCGTCGATCCACTCTTCTTTCTCAATACCCCACCAACTGATCTCAAAACCGGCATTCATGATGAGATGCTCGAAGAGAATCCGTTGGGCGCGGCCATTTCCTTCGCGAAAGGGATGGATCACGTTGATATCTGAGTAAGTTTCCGCAACGGCACTGATCAAGTCTGTCCGGCACAGGCCCTCGAACCAGTTCTGCGCCGCCATGCCTTTGAAGATCTTCCCGGCTTGCGCTTCCATGAATTGCGGTTGGCAGAAACGGATGTCCTGCTTGGCCATTCCAACGGTTCGCAATTGTCCGGCCCATTCATACAAGTCGCAAAAGAGCACCTGATGAATGCCTTGAAGATAGACCAGGCCGTAAGGAGGAGGGCTGAATTCGACGTTGTCCGCTGCGATGGCGGAGAGTTGCTGTTCGGCTTCGCTTAGGGTCGGTTCGTTACGGATATCGAGTTTGTTGCGAAGGACCGCGGAGCCAGGGTAGCAGTAAGCGTCTTCACCGACTCCATATTTGTCAGGCATCAGGTTCAGGTCGGGTGAAGGCCTTCAAGACCTCTTCACGCGTTGGCATTTTGCGTTCGCCGTCCGCGAAGGTCGTTTTGAAGCCCTCCAGACGCAGGCTGGCCGCGTAGTTGGATCTGCGCGTCCTGGCGGCATAGGCCTTTTTGGTTTCAAGGCTGACATTGCCCATGGGGCTGGACCTCAATCGCGTTGGTTGGCCAATTATAGCCCATCCCACTGGCATGGCCTACGTCACGGCCTGGGCGACTCATGGCAGGTGTCGAATTGACCAATGGCGCTTGCATCGCAACGCTTCTCAAAATACTGTGTTTATATCCAGTATGTGAGTTCACTTCATGCAGCTTATCGCCAAGCTCGGCATTCTCGCCGATGCTGCCAAGTACGACGCTTCCTGCGCCAGCAGCGGTGCCCCCAAGCGTAGCTCCCGTGGTCGTGAGGGGTTGGGGGCCACCGATGGCATGGGCATTTGCCATAGCTATACGCCGGATGGGCGCTGCGTTTCGTTGCTGAAGGTGTTGCTGACCAATTTTTGCCTGTACGACTGCCAGTATTGCGTCAACCGTCGTTCCAGCAACGTGCCGAGGGCGCGTTTTACGCCGGAGGAGGTGGTGCGGTTGACCTTGGATTTTTATCGCCGCAACTGCATCAGTGGGTTGTTTTTGAGTTCGGGCATCATTCGCTCGGCCGATTACACCATGGAGCAGTTGATACGAGTGGCGCGGTTGTTGCGGGAGGAGCACCAGTTTCGTGGCTATATCCACCTCAAGACCATTCCCAATGCCGATCCGCTGTTGATCGAGGAAGCGGGGCGGTTGGCTGATCGCTTGAGCGTGAATATAGAACTTTCCTCGGATATCAGCCTCAAGCGCCTGGCACCGGAAAAGCAATTGACGACCATCCGCCAAGCCATGGGTACCATCCATCAGGGGCAGCAGGCGGTGGCCGGCGAGCCGCGGGCGCCTCGCTTCGCCCCGGCGGGGCAGAGCACGCAGGTGATTGTGGGGGCGGATGCCACCGATGATCACGCCATCCTGAGCAACGCCGAGTCGCTCTACCAGGGGTACGGTTTGCGACGGGTTTACTATTCAGCGTTCAGCCCGATTCCCGACAGCCCCGCCAGCGTGCCCCTGGCGGCACCGCCGTTGCTGCGCGAGCACCGGCTTTATCAGGCCGACTTTCTCATGCGCGGTTATGGCTACAAGGCAGGCGAGCTTTTGAGCGAAACCCACAACTTGGACTTGGACATCGACCCCAAGCTGGCATGGGCACTGGCCAATCGCGAGGTGTTCCCGCTGGATATCAATCGCGCCGAACCCGCATTGTTGGCGCGTATTCCGGGGATTGGCCTGCGTAGTGTGCAACGCCTGGTTGCACTGCGCCGGGAGCGGCGGGTGCGTTATGACGACCTGGTGCAGTTGCGGTGCGTGCTGGAGAAGGCGCGACCGTTCATTGTCACCAGCGATTACCGGCCTGCCGACGCCCAGGTGCGCAGCGGTCTGCTGCGGGCGCGGTTGCGTGACCCCCAGCGGCCTGTGCAGATGGGGCTTTGGTCGTGATTGCCCTGGATTGCGAGGATGATTTCGCTACGTGGCGGGACCAGGCTCGAACGCTTCTCGGCCACGGCATCGACCCGAGCGATGTCACGTGGGCCCAGGGCCCAATGGCCGACTTGTTGGCCGTGCCGGCGCCGCTGCCCCAAGGGCCGGGCCCGTTCCGTACGCGGGTTCCCGCAGCCTTGCTGACCCAACTCGAACAGGCTGGTCGCTACCAGGGCGAACAGCGCTGGAATCTGCTGTATGAGGTGCTTTGGCGGGTTGCCCACGGCGATCGCACGGCCATGCTCGCGGGCGACCGCCTGGGCAGTGAGCTGCAGCGGCGGATCAAGCAGGTCCAGCGTGAGGCTCATCACCTGCATGCCTTCGTACGCTTTATCCCTCTACCGCAGCCGTTGGCCGAGCAACTGCAGCTGGATCTGGTCGCCTTTCACCAGCCGGCCCATGACATCCTCGAAAGTGCCAGTGGCCATTTTGCCGAGCGGTTGGGGCAACAACGCTGGCTGATCGCGACGCCTCGCGACGGTATCCGTTTCGATGGGCAGTCGTTGGATTACCAGCGACGTTGCCCCGAGCAGTGGCAGCATTGGGCGCGTCACGCTGAAGATCCCGGCGCTGAGCTGTGGCGAACTTATTACAGGCACATCTTCAACCCGGCGCGGCTCAATCCCCAGGCGTTGCGTCAGCACATGCCGGGGCGATTCTGGCAGCACTTGCCGGAAGGAGAGTTGATTCCGCGCTTGGTGGGTTTGGCGCGACGGGGGAAGCAGCGGGATGGGCAGGCGTTGGAGGTGGGGGAGAAAATGGGCAAGCGGATCATTGTGGGTGAAGGCACTGAGGTAAGACAGTGCCTTGCTCCTGAGTAAATCGATCTTCTCGGTTCATACCGATGCTTTGGCTTTACCGGGCCTGGATGCGTCCACCATCTTGTGCAGCTCCTCAGTCATGGCGGCTAGGCGCTTTTCCAGATCCTTCACGTCGGACCGGGTAATACCGTTTGCATAGGGTTTAACTGTTCGGGTTCGCTTTTGGGCTGCCGGTGACAGATTGTGGGCAGTTTCAGATATCAAAGCCTGACGCAGTAGATTGTTGATGAGTGTCTGATATCCAGTACCAGCACTTTCGGCGCGTTCGCGAGCGGCCTCGATCACGTCCTCATCAAGCATGATGGTTATGCGGGTTTTGCCTTTGCTGCTTGCAACCGCCCCACGCTTGGCTGTGCTGAAATCGTATTCTTCTTTCATGGGTTCAACCTCCCAGGTACTGACGTAGTTCTTTTTTGGAGGCTAGTCGTGCGCTGATAAGACGAACGAAATCTGGCTCACGGTAGGTGTATGCAACGACGAGTACACGACCGCAGGCGTCTTGCCCCATGATAATCCACCGCTTTTCATCATGATCATTATCCTCACGCTCAAGAGCCATTTCGTCATAAAACACAGCTTCGGCATCGGCCAGGCTCACCTTGTGTTTCTTCTTGTTAGCGACGTTTTTTGCTGGATCATACTGAGTTCTGAATGTTGTAATTATGCATATTTTATATGTATAAAAAAGACCCTGTGTCAGCCCTTTCGTTTGACTTGCAGCCAGGACGGGTGCGCTCAACCATACGATGAAACCTCAGCCCTTGCTTATGGCGTTGAGCGCTCATTCGTATCGAAATCATTCTTTGCATCCCACCGCCTGAACTGCTGAGTCCAGCTCCGGACACCTCCATCGGAAATTTCCCTCAAGCTGCGTCGCTCCCCGCTGACTATCCACCCAATCATCCCGTGCGCTAAGTTTTCTCCGTCGCTGCAAATTCAGCGAGAGGGTGTGGAAGCCCTTGTGAAAACCTAGCGCGTTGCACCGCTAAATTAAAAAGCAGACGCTTTTCCTAGGTCTGCTGTTAAATTACGGCGGCTGTACGCGGGGCGCCTTCGGGTGCGCCGGGTCCTAGGTTCTCGGTCTTCCACACCCGCGTACAGCTGCCACCCACCAGGTGGAAGTGGTGAAGGCAGTTCCTTTACATAACCTAGGTACAAGCCAATGAAAAAACTCACCCCCAACCCTCCGAAAACCACAGCCAATCCAAGGTGGCTTTCGTCTAGCGTCACCCAAGAATATCTCCTGCCAAATATCCGAATCTCGAGCTTGCTCGCGATAGCAGTGGGGCAGTTGATGCCGATGCTGGATGTGATGCCGTCATCGCGAGCAAGCTCGCTCCCACAGTTTTTTCCGAGTTGTTCA